>JAGHIA010000021.1 GCA_017887445.1 Fusicatenibacter sp. | reverse complement strand
GCCCGGGTACTGTAGCGGAGTTCTTTTCCTCCCAGAACATCCCGGCAGTATGCGATCAAAAAACTCAGCAGCTGTTTTCCATAGCCTTTTCCCACATATTCCGGTCCAAGGACAATGCCCTGCTCCTGGAACACCTGCGGCGCCACTTCCTCCCATCCGATATATCCAATGGCCTGCCCGCTTTTCTTTTCGCAGACGGTATAGATGTCGTGTTCCTTCTGAAAGCCGATTGTCCGAACCATCCTCTCGCGGGCGTCCTCCTCGTTGTCAGAAAGCCGCCAAAGCATATGGCGGGCCGCTTCCTTACGTGACCACACGTTCCGGTACATAGCTTCCCAGTCCTCAAATACGGCTTTTCGGATGATCAAATCTTTCGTCTCCATCACCAAACACCCCCTCTTTTGATCTTTTCAAATGTTCCTTTGAAAACATTGGAACCTTTCTTCCCACACTCTCTTTTCCCGCAATATATAAACATACTTCGAAACTCTTATAGATCCCCCGTCCGCATCTCTTCCATTTCCACCATTCTTCCGCCTTCCAGCCGGGATTTTTCCGCGGCCAGGGCGATATAATGGCTCTCCATGGACTGCTCCAGCGTAGTCATGGATCTTGCCGGTTCCCGCCCTTCGATGAGCATATCCAGAAATTCCTCCACCATCCGGTTGTCTCCGCCCGCATGGCCGGAAAAGTCCTCGGAAAGTCTGGATACGTCGATAACTTCCGGCGCTTTTCCAAATCTCTGCACCTCTATGGTGTTTGCGTGAAGATCCGCGACAATCTCTCCCATGGTTCCCATAAATTTTGTAAAACGGGAGTTCTGCTCGGTAAATCCGCTCATGGTAAAGCTGATGGTGCTGCCGTCTGTCATACAGATGTTCACCACCTGATGGTCCACCACATTGTTGTCGCAGTGGTACACGCATCTGCCGTAGGGTCCTTTCTCGATTGCCTCCCGCACACTCTCCGGCGTGGGATGCAGCGTCAGGATATTGCAGGGCCATCCGGTGTTTCCTTTTTCCACTCCTGTCCTTTCATCGGTCAGATAGATCTTCTCCGCGTCAAACGGGCAGCCGGCCTTAGCCGCGCATCCGTCCATACAGCGCAGGGCAGCTCCCTTTGGCGCCATCTCCTCCTTAAACAGATACGTGCTTCCGAAGGAAGAAACAGATCTGGCCGTCTTATTGGTCAGCCACAGCAGAAGGTCCATGTCGTGACAGCATTTCTGGAGGATCATCGGACTGGAGTTATCGGAATTTCGCCAGTTGCCCCGCACAAAGCTGTGCGCCTGATGCCAGTAACCTACATTTTCAATGCCCATGACCGTCACCACATCGCCGATCGTTCCCTCGTCCAGGATTTCTTTCAATTTCGTGTAAAACGGCGTATAACGCAGCACATGACAGACCACAACCTTTCTCCCGCACGCCTGAGCGGTCTTCAGCAGTTCCCTGCATTCCTCCAGCTTCGGGGACACCGGCTTTTCCAGCAGCAGGTCATATCCCTTTTTCAGCGCCGGAAGCGCGTGGCCCACATGCTGACGGTCCTGGGTGGTGATAAACATAAGATCCGCCAGCTTGTCCTGCGCCAGCAGCTCCTCCGCGCTGGAAAAGCAGCGCTGGGCGGGTACGTCATACTCCCGTGCAACCTCCGCCACCTTCGCCGGATCAATATCCGCAATCGCCACGATCTTCATTTTTTCCGGAAAAAGCTTCGCCGTCTTCGCGTAAGTATCCTTTCCTCTGCTTCCAAGTCCCGCAAGCGCAACCGTCAATTGTCTCATTGTCATTTCCTCCTCGTCCTATGTCTCATGCAGTGATTTCCTTCGCACCGTCCCTGAAAACGTTTGAATATCCGCTCTGAGAATGTCCGGATCTCGATTCTCAAAGTCCGCAGGTGCATTCTGACGTCTGCCGAAATCACTGCCGCTCTCCCTATTATAATTCACCGGGATATCCACGGCAAGAAATTTCCGCCGTTCTCTTAACACCAAAAACCCGGAGCCGCAGGTGCTTTTTCCTGCTCTCCGGGTCTCTCTGTTTTTCTTTTATCGCTCGAACATATGACGGTTTTTGTTTCTTAAAGGATAGCCGGCGCAGCCGGACCGCTGTTGACGGTTGGCTGACGGTTCTGGTTGACAGTCTTGAGAAGCTCCGCGTCTGAAGGAGTTCCTCCCCTTTTCCGGCCTATTCGTCTTCGTCGCTGATATTATCCGCCTCGAAATCCGCCGGTGAGAAGCCAAAATACGTCACGCCGTTTTGAAGCTCCACACCATTGGCTGCCGCCAGGGTGTCCAGTGTCACAAGTTCATACCCCTGTGCGACAAGTTCCGGCACCAGCGTCTGACAGGCCTCCACCGTGGACTTATAAGTATCGTGCATCAGGATGATCTGACCTGCGCTTACGTCGCTCATCACCGCCTGGATGACCTTCTGCGCATTTTTGGAATCCCAGTCCAGCGTGTCCACATCCCACATGAAACATGGGCGCGCCGCGATGGCTTCCAGCTCGCTGTTTCTATTTCCAAAGGGGAACCGGACCACAGCCGCCCCGATGCCGTTGTTGTACTGGGCAATCAGCTCATCCGTCTTCTGAAACTGCACCGCCGCGTCCTCCGCCGAAAGCTTCAGCATATTCGGGTGATCGTAGGAATGATTGCCGATCAGGTGACCCTCCGCCGCCATCCGTACGATCGCGTCGCCTCCGTACTGCTCAATATTCACTCCCTGAAGGAAAAACGTTGCCTTCGCTCCATACTGTTTCAGCAGGTCCAAAAGCTCTCCCGTGTGGGCGCCCGGCCCGTCGTCGAAGGTCAGCGCGAGCATCCTGGAGGCATTTTTCTCCGGATCATAGACTCCTTTCTCATCGAAATAGTATCCTTTTCCTCCAATGGGCGTCCAGCCGGTGGACATATAGCCGTTGGCATCAAAATGATACGTCTTGTCGTCGATCTGGGCAAATCCGTTCTGATAATAGGTCGCCTCGGTGACCGCGTACCACCAGCCGTTATTGTCGTACTGCCATCCCGGCGCCTCGTAAGGCACGTCCGTTGTCTCCGCCAGCTGAGAAATCCCGGCCGTCCCGGAACCGTCCTCCATTTCGGCCGCCTGAACCTCCACCACCACAGGGTTTTCCCCGTTTTTTGGCTCTTCCTTTTCCTCCCCGCTGTTTCGGACTATGGACGACAGGTTCCATCCTGCGGCGATCAGTCCCAACGCCGCAGCCACGCAAACCGCAATCTTCGCACAGCTATGTACCGCCTTTTCCCTCCGAAGGCGGCGTCTTTTATCTTTCAGTGTTTCCCTATTCATCTATCTGTATGCTCCCCGCTTGATTCTTTTCAGTAACGGTCCGGCCACGCCGAACCGTTGTCTCTGCAGCCGTTCGGACGCGCTGAACGGTTACTTTTTCTTTCCTTTATAATCATAGCCGGATTGCCGCAGATATGCAATTACAAATTCTTTAAATTTCCTAAAAGGTTTTCGTCACATGTAACAGTTCAGCCAGCGGAACGGTTACCGCCACATATAACAGTCCGTTTCTCAGAAAATCCCCAGGTGCTCCAGAAGGATCCTCAATCCGATCAGAATCAGGATGATGCCGCCTGCCAGCTCCGCTTTGGCCTTATATTTCGCGCCGAACATATGGCCGATATAGACACCTGCCGCAGAAATCACCAGCGTCACAACGCCGATCGCAGACATTGCCATAACGATATTTACCCTCAGAAACGCGAAGGTGATCCCCACCGCCAGCGCGTCGATGCTGGTCGCCACCGCCAGCAAAAGCATACTTCTCACATCCAGACAGCCGGCGGCTTCCTCTTCCTCTCCGGAACAGGCTTCACGGATCATATTGCAGCCGATCAGTCCCAGAAGGATAAAGGCGATCCAATGATCCACCGCTTTGATCTTGTCCTCAAAACCTGTGCCGAGCAGATATCCCACAAACGGCATCAGCGCCTGAAAGCCTCCAAACCACGCGCCTACCAGCAGCGCCTTTCCCACGCTGATCTTTTTCAGCGCCAGGCCCTTACAGACAGCCACCGCGAAGGCGTCCATGGCCAGGCCCACAGCCAGAATAAAGATTGCACCAAAACTCATGCGTTTCCTCCTCTTTCCCTTTTCCCGGGGGGAACGTATTTGAAACTCCATTCCAGTGAGCCGTACGCCCCGCTTTATGGGGAATTTGTCCCAAAATCCCCGTCAGCACAGGGTGTTCGAAACAGGCATAAAAAAAGACCTGGAAAGGCCGGAGTGTATTCCTCACTCCTTGCCTTCCAAGTCTCGTCGTTTCAGATAATACCAGATGTGTCCATCATTGTGTTGATACTACCACAGCGCGGCTGCCGACTACTCCCTAGGAATTTAAAGCGGATACTTTCCAGAGAAAGTATCCACGGGAATTGTTTTTTTAACGTGCGCCGCACGTCGAACCCCCACCACAAACGTTACTCCTACAGCCTACTCGGCCCAGGCACCCTCACGGCACACAAAAGGTTCTGCTTAGTGCTGCTGCATTCCTGCCCTGACACGATTCACAGATTTCTGTTGCGTGAGACCCAGACGTCAACGTCACTTATAGAAGGCAGCTTTGCAATGAAAGGCCCTCGGATTGGCATCACCCCTGCTGTAGCGGATTGCAGGTACAGGGCACCGCTATCTCCCCGGCTGCACGGACTTAAAGTATAAACGATTTTGGCGGAAAAGTCAAGGGTTTGAAGCAGAATAAATGCGGGGGCCCAGGAGCGAAGGCGGACGAAAGAAAGCGGGGCCTGTGCCCTGTGCGTTTGGCGGGCGGCTGTGGGGAGACGGAAAATCTAAACGTCCCGGAGGTGTTCCGGACGGGGACCGGCGCAATTCGACAGGAATGCCTGATGCATTCCCGTCTCAGTGCGCCTCATCCGCAGTGCTGGCAGCACTGCGGATGCCCCGTCCGGATACATGCTAAAAGCAGGTTGAGCGGCCAATCTGGATGTGCAGGATCAGGGCCAGCGCTGTGTCAGTCAGGATCAGAAACAGTAGTTTTTCAAAACGCAGTTCTCCGCTGACTACGGGAAAGAGATACAGGATACTGCTTTCCTGTAATACCTGCAGCCGTTCCAGGGAACAGTAGCCTATAGCGGCAAGGCAGCCTGTGACCATTGTTTTTGCGGCACAGGCTGCGGTCAGTTCCAGTAATCCCAGAAATGTGGCGTAAAGGGCGGCTGCTGCCGTGAATTCCCACAGGGGGAAGCGGCAGTTGTTTTTCTGCATCAGTAAGGATGACAGGGCGATCGTTCCTGTGGTCAGCAGCAGGCTGCAGATAAGGCGGATCGTTGTTGTCTTTCTGTAAGACCAGGGTCTGGAGACGATGAGTTCCCGGATCTCTGCTCCCAGCTCTGTCCTGACCACCGGGGCAAAGAGCAGGACGCCGATTGGGGATACCGACTGTCCCAGGCATTGGCCGGACTGGGCGGGCTTCAGGTTGCTGATCCCTCTGAGAACGGGGAGGAACAGCAGATAACCGATGGTCAGCGCAAGGCTGCCTGCGAAGGCCAGCGGAGCATCCCTTTTAATGAATTCCCAGACGTTTCTGGCTCCAGGAATATATTTTTCTTTTAATCTCTGCAGGCTTTGCATCGCTATTCGTCCTCCCATCCCGTTTTCTCTCATAGGCCATCACCGACAGTCCCACCAGTGCGCAGGACACAAGGATCAGCAGTCCGCGGTTCAGACAGATCACCGTGAAGTTTTCCTCGATGATCTGCCGTCCGCCCAGCAGGTTGTGGCGGATCATCAGTGTAAACACGCCGATGTTTCCTGACAGTCCCGAGGCCGCCGAATCTGCCAGCCACCAGACCAGCGCGACTGGAATGGCCAGCGAAAGCCGGGTGAGAATAGTCAGAAACATGGCGAGGGCCATGACCGCCATCGCTGTGGGTGCCAGCCACCAGAGGATGTATTTGGCAAACGCAAATACGTCTATGGCAATGCCTGTTTCCGCGGAATACCTCATCAGCGGGAGCAGTGATTCGAAGCTTAACAGCATTGCCGGAGCGAGCGCGGCTGTGGTCAGCGCCAGATAGCGGGTTATGACAAGCCTGGCCGTGGCGGTCTGTCTGCTGCCTACCAGTTCCTGCATATGGCAGCGCCGGTCCTTCCTCCAGAAGACCACCGCCACAAATGCCGGATACAGTCCCAGCATCCGCCCCATATAATCGCAGAACAGACGGGCAAACGCCCTGCTCACCTGGTCCTCCCGGATCGTTTCCTCGTAGGCCGCCAGCGCTTCCTCATAGGTCATTTCCACCTGGCCGTAATATTCCGTCAGCATTTCTTCGGAATAATTGGAACCCGGCCCGATCAGCCGCTCCACCTTCGTCATAAGTTCCAGAAACCTTTCGTAAGACACCTGCGCCTCAAACTGCACAGCCTCCTGGCCGCCGGCAGAAAAGCTCAGACTTTCATCGGAGCAGCTGCGGTATCCTGCCTGGCCTTGTAAATGGCCGCCGGCGGAAAAGCTCAGACTACCGTCCTCCTTCAGAGCGCCGTCAAAGGCCGCGCCATCCTGGCCCATATGGATGATATTTCCGTTCACCTGCGGAAAATATCCGTCCGGAAGGTTTGACAGCTGTTCCTCTTCCAGGCCGGTGATCTCCTTGATGATTTCCAGAACCTGCTCCTGTTCCTTATCGTCAAGCACCACTTCCTTGTAATAACCAAACGGATAGGAGGCGTAGGAGTTTTTCAGATATTCTAGGAGCAGCATATCCGTTCCTCCGCACATGATCTTTTCCGGCACAACCTTTTTTCTGGCGCCGTAGGATTCATCGCTTTTCTCCGGTTTTTTCAGAAACGCGCCGCCGGCGGCCAGTGAATCCGCTGTAAGTTCCTCCCCTGCTGCCGCGGATATTTCCCGCTGTGTCACGCCACAGAAATTGGTTTTCCAGCCAAACAGCAGAAATCCCAGAAACACCACATAGACTGCGCTGGCACACACATGTTTTAATTCCCTGGCAAACAGCATTTATCCCACCTCCTGTCTGTGGCTGGCGATCAGATACAGGCAGCTGTCCTCCAGCGTGGGTTCACAGGAATCTGCCGGTATTTCCCCGGAGAGCTTCGGTGTCTTTTCCGCCAGAAACCGGCAGGAAACGCTGTCCCCGTTCTGATGGACGCTGATCACGCGATAGTTTTCTTTCATCTGCTCCAGAGCGCTCTGGGGCAGCGTTGCCCTATAAACCTTTCCCGCTGCCAGCTGCCGCAGCGCGCCGGTGTCTCCCTGAAAGATCACACTGCCCTGACACAGCACTGCGGCTTTCGCACAGACGGCCTCAATATCCGCGGCGATATGGGTGGACAGCAGGATGACCCGGTCCCGCGCCAGCTCCGCCAGAAGATTATAAAGCCGCAGCCGTTCCTCCGGGTCCAGTCCCGCCGTGGGTTCGTCCACGATCAGCACTTTGGGCCGGTGCAGCAGCGCCTGGGCAATGCCAAACCGCCGCTTCATGCCGCCGGACAGATTCCGGAACCGCTTGTTCCTCTCCTGCTCCAGATTTACCTGATACAGCGCCTCCAGGACGCGTGCTTTCCGCTCCCGCCCGGGAATCCCGGACAGGATTCCCAGATAATCCAGCGCCGATGCCACCGTCATGTTGGGATAGACCGAAAACTCCTGGGGAAGATAACCGATCAGTCTGCGGATCTCTTTTTTCTTCCTAAGGTCAATCCCGCCGATGGTCACAGTCCCTGCGTCCGGCTGGGAAACGGTGGCCAGGATACGCATCAGCGTGGTTTTCCCCGCGCCGTTCTCGCCCAGCAGTCCGTAAAGTCCGACGGGAATATTCAGACGGATGTCTTTCAGCACCACCCGCTTTCCGTACGCTTTTGTCAGATGTTCCACACATATTTCCATACAAAAAACCTCCTTATCCCCGGATAGCGACACGCCTGACGCATGTTTTCTATCGGGATTGATAAGGAGATTATTTCATACAAATATCAAATTTCTGACACATTTACAGATTTTTTCTAACTATTCAGCCCTTGTAACGGTTCCGCCGTCTGGATCATGATGTTTTTTTACCTGCGCCGTCACGACCGCGCCGCCTTTGGGATGATTGCCAAGCCGCAGCGTCCCTCCAAGCCTGGCGCAGAGGATCTTGCAGATTGACAGGCCAATACCAAACGTTCCCCCGTTGACCGGCGAATGGTAAAAAAGCGACGCCGCGCCGTCCAACTCCTCCCGGGTAAATCCGCGGCCGTCGTCCCGGATGGAAAACAAAACACTGTCCTCCTGCTCCACGACACACAACCCGATCCGTTTCTCTGCATACCTGAGCGCGTTGGAAAACATATTTTCCAGGATTTTTGTCAGCAGTTCCCGGTCCGATACCATCCGCGCCGAGGTCACATCCACCTGCACGCATACCTGCAGGCCCTGCCTGTGGGCCAGCAGCCGGAATTCCCTGACACGGCAGTCTGTGAACTCCTTTACATCAAAGGCCTCCACCCGCAGCTCTGTGTCCTCAATCTTCTGGATATGATTGACACAGTCCGCATACCGTTCCAGCCGTTCAGCCGCCTCCCTCACCGCCCGCAGAGTCGTTTCCAGCGTTTCTTCTGTCAGCACGTCTCTGGCCAGCGCCCGTTCCAGATAATCCGCATACCCTTTGATCACAGTGACCGGCGTGCGCACATCGTGAGAAACCGAGGCAGTCAGCGCCTTCCGCTCCTGCAGCATCTCCCAGGTCCTGCGGCTGCTTTCCTCCAGCGCACTTCGCATCTGCTCAAAGGCGCCGCACAGCCTGCCAAGCTCATCCTCCGACGTATACCCAAGCCGGAAATCCAGGTCTTCCCTGGAAATATGCTCCATGCCTTCCCTCAGCGCTCCAAGAGGTGCCTTGAGCTTCAGCCGGTAATACACAGCCGCCACAGCCGCCGAGCCTGCCGCCATGCAGCCGACCGGAAGAGCAACCATCAGCGCCGTCGCCGTCCAATAAAAAAACAGGCGGTTTCCGCTCAGCGGCCCATACCCGTATTCCTCAGGAATAATCTTCACGCCCCGCTGCCCGTCCTGCGCTTCCTCCACGGTATACGCCGTGACGATCAGGGGCCTTTGCTCCAGAAGCTTCTGGCGCAGTCCGGAAGCCGTCCATATGACCGCCGCGGAACAGATTCCCGTGATTCCCAGCAGAATCAGGGACACGGCCAGAAGCGCTTTTTTCAGCGACAAACTTCTTATTTTATCTCTCATCCATTCCATTTGTATCCCACTCCCCAGACCGTACTGATATAAGACTTGTCCGTATATACGCCAAATTTCTGACGGATCCGCCGGATATGCTCCTTGATCACCCCACTGTCGCCAGTCCCGTCGATGCCCCAGACCCTGTCATAAATCTGTTCCCTGTCAAACACCTGCCCCGCGTTTCTCGACAGCAGACGGATGATCTCAAACTCTTTCTTAGACAGCTCCACCGGCACCCCATTGAGGAAGACACTACGCTTGCCATAATCGATCACCAGCTCTTTTGAAAACTTCCCCACAGTCTTCGTATGATTCCTCTCCTCCCTGCGCAGATGAGCGGACACCCTTGCCAACAGCTCATTCACAGAAAAAGGCTTGGTGATATAATCATCCCCGCCCGCCAGAAACCCATGAATCTTATCCTGCTCCGCAGTTTTCGCCGTAAGAAAAAGGATCGGACACACCGCAAACTCCCGGATCGACGCACAGAAATCAAACCCATCCGTACCAGGCATCCCCACATCCAGCAAAATAAGATCCGGCCCCCAGTCCAACGCCTTCCTGGCCTCCCCCGCGCTGCCCGCAGTCCAGACCCGGTACCCCTCCAGCTCCAACTGCATCCGCAGCATCTCCCGGATCGCCGGCTCATCATCCACCACCAAGATACCATACTCCCTGTCCATCAACGCCTCCCTTCTCCGCCGCATATCCACGGCACCACAACCACAATACCATCTCCACAAACTTCCGCAGGATAACCCCTTCTTTCTCACCACAATCTTACACTGAAAATATAATGTACCCATAACAGTAGACACACGAATTAGTGTAGTACCCGTTTTACAGACACCCACACAAGATGTGCCCTTGTTCTTAAACACCGTTCCTATGTGAACCCTTTTTCTTGGACACTCCCTTC
>JAGHIA010000020.1 GCA_017887445.1 Fusicatenibacter sp. | reverse complement strand
TTAAGATTTTCTCGTCTCCCCACAGATGCCCGCCAAACGCACATGACGCCGGCCACGGTCTGCTTTCGTCCGCCCTCAAAAAAGCGGCCCTGCATAATCATACAATTTTTATCCAGCGGCACACATCATAATACACCTTCTGCCGCTCCCTCTCAAACAAGATCTCATGCCGCATCCCCGGATAAAGCTTCCCCTGAACATTCACATACCCCTGTTTTTTCAGATGGGCGATTGCCTGAGCGAACTTCTTCCTGTTCAGATAACAAGGATCCTCCGCCCCGGACAAAAACAGGATCGGAAGCTTTGGCCGCCCAACCTGCCAGCCATGACCGCCATAGGTCTCCTTCATCAGCTCGCCCAGCGCAAAAAATCCGTCTTCCGTAAACGTAAAACCGCAGAGCGGATCTTCCTCATACATCCTCTGCACTTCCGGGTTGGCACAGCACCATGCAAAGCGGCACTTCTCCCTGGGAAACCTGGCGGCAAACGCCCCGAAAGACAACGCCTCCAGCAGCCGGCTTTTATGCCGCCGTCCGCGCACCGCCGTCTCCGCCCGTCCCAGCAGCAGTCCCACATCCAGCAGATCGTTTTTGCTGGGAGACCCGGTCAGAATCAGTCCGTCCAGTTCCCTGTCATAAGTCTTCAGATATGTGCGGGCCACCAGCGATCCCATACTATGCCCCAGCAGGTAAAACGGTACCCCCGGCCAGCGGCGTTTCGCGTACTCCGTCACCTGGTGCAGGTCCTCCACCAGCCCACGGCTGCCTTGTCCATACATATACCCAAGGTCTTCCTCCCGCCGCACGCTGGCCCCATGTCCCCGGTGGTCGTGAATGATGCAGGCCACACCTTTTTGCGCCATAGCCTCCATAAACTCCAGGTACCGCTCTTTATGCTCACTCATCCCATGGCTAATCTGAAGGACCGCTTTTACCAGCCCTCCATCCTCCGGCTCCGTCACCAGCGCCTCCAGCGCCAGCCGGTCCACCTGAGAGATAATCTGAAATTTTTCACTCATTGAACGCTCCTTAACTATGATGTCAAGGTCAAAATCCGGCGCTCGCGGATGGGTTTTGAAAACTTAGAGGTTCTTGGGTTCCGAAACCGTGTGAATTTTCAAAACCCATCCGCGGGCGCCGGATTTTGACCTTGACATCACCACAACTCTCCATCATCCGCCGGAAAAGCTTCCGTTTCTTCCTTTACCTCCACCGGCACGGAAAACGCGGAAATCATCCGGTCATAACACTCCTCGCAGAGGTCGAACCCATGCCGTTCCATATCCTTTCCGGAAAAGTACCCCCACCCGGTCTCCAGCCGGCAGGCGCCTTCCTTCAGAATCCCCTGCTCCACCTTCAGTTCCCTTCCGCAGCAGTTGCAGATCACCTGAATCAGTTCTTTTGTCTGTTCCTGATACCGACGCATATCGTTTCCTCCCCATTGGCAGCTGTTTTGCTGGCCGAATCGTCAGGCTGTACTGTTACCTCATTGCTCTGTCTGCGCCGTCCGCCGCCTGGCGGACCCTTGCAGAATTAACTGTCGCACGTTTGCGGCATATTCCTTTCCGCAAATCGAATTGTACCACAGATAATCCTGCTTTCAAAGCGGAAACAAAAGGAAAAAAACCGGCATACAACGGCTGGCCGGGCAGTGGTTCAGTCAGCTGAATCATTGCCCGGATGAACTGACGCCTTGGTTTCCTGCTCTCTCCTGCTCATCAGGACCGCGTCCTCCCGCGGCTCCTCGTAATATCCTTTTCTCAGTCCGTCCTGCGCAAATCCCAGGGATTCATACAAACGGATCGCCCCTTCGTTGCTCTGCCGCACCTCCAGGTGCCAGACAGTAACCCCTGCTTTTTTTGTCTCCTGGATCAGCCGCTCCACCAGCATCCGGCCGATCCCCTTTCTTCGATCCTCCTCACGGACACATACGTTGGTGATATCGCCCTCGTCAAAGCTGATAAGGATTCCGCAGTAGCCAAGGATCTCCGCTGTCTCCTCGTCCTCCGCTACCAGAAACAGCGCGTCCTCCCGAAGCAGAAACGAAAAAAATCCATTGGCTGTCCAGGGGATGGAGAAATTCGCCTCCTCGATGGGCATCACCTGCTCCAGATCCGTAAGTTCCATCTGCCGTACCGTGATCATTTCTCATGTCCCTCCCCGGCTTTTTCTTCCATAACGCAGGTTTCCTGGTCTTCTTTCCCGCCGTCTTCTCCCCTTTTTTCTTTCCTGCTTTCTGTCTCCTGCTCCTTCTTATTTTCCTCCCGCGCTTCCCGCTCCTCGCGCTCACGCTCCGCCTGTGACTTGCGCAGGTATTCCGGCGCCATTTCCGCAGCCGGCTGGCATTTGCCTTTCCGATAATACAGCTGTGCCAGCGCGCCCACAGCGCCTGCTCTCTGCCGGTTCAGATGCGCCGGAGCGACCACATACGAAACCTCCAGCAGCTCCTTCAGCCGTTCCAGATAAACCGGCACGCCGTCCCCCAGCAGAATCACCTCCTGCCCCAGCTCATTCAGGGTTTCCGCCAGCTCCGCGACGCTGACCGCTTCCTGCGGCCGCAGAACGTCCAGTTTACCCTCTGTATAGCAGTAAATTCCCGTATACACCTGCCCGCGCCGCGCGTCCATCATTGGACAGATCAGACAATCCGTCACGCCCACATTATAGGCCAGCGCGTCCACCGTCGGAACAGCGATCAGCGGCTTATCCAAAGCCAGGCCCAGTCCCTTTGCCGTGGCCGCCCCGATCCGCAGTCCGGTAAAAGACCCCGGGCCGGCGGCAACCGCAATGGCGTCCACCGTGTTCAGATCCAGCTCCAGCATCTGAACCAGCGCATCCACCATGGGCAGAAGTGTCTGGGAATGGGTTTTCTTGTGATTGATCGTATATTCTCCAAGCAGTATATCATCTTCCAGCACCGCTGCCGATGCCACCAGTCCGGAGCTGTCCAGCGCCAGTATTTTCATTTCCGTTTCCTCACTTTCCAAAATTAACTGCACAAAATCAATGGTAACAGGTCAGTCAGCTGACCTGTTACGGCATCCGCCATTGAAAATCGCTTCGCGATGGGCCGGATGCCCGCAGGCACTACGCTTTCATACGGTCTGCGCAGTAAATGCGCAGACCTGGCTGAACTGTTACAATCAATAGTAACAATTCAGCCAGCTGACCTGTTACGGCATCCGCCATTGAAAATCGCTTCGCGATGGGCCGGATGCCCGCAGGCGCTACGCTTTCGCGAATCCGCCCGCCTCCGCCAGAGCCTCCGTCTCCGCGTCCAGCCCCTTCAGGGTGATCCTGCGGTAATCAAATCCCTTCTCCAGGTCTTTTTCAATAGTCACCGAAACCACATGCTCCGGCAGCAGTTCCCGGATCAGATCCGCCCACTCGATCATGCAGACCCCTTCCCCGAAAAAGTAATCGTCGTAGCCGATTTCTTCCATCTCCTCGATGTCGCCAATACGGTACACATCGAAATGATAAAACGGAAGCCTTCCCTCGTCATATTCCTGGACGATCGTAAACGTGGGACTGTTCACGGCCTCCCGCACGCCCAGTCCACGGGCGAATCCCTGGGTAAAGACTGTTTTTCCCACGCCCAGATCCCCTACCATTGTATAAACCTGCCCCGGACGCGCGGCCTTGCCCAGCAGCTCTCCCAGCGCGCCGGTCTCGCAGGCATTTCTTGTCTCTATCACCATAATTTTTCTCCTGATTTTCTGCCGTATGGCAACTATTCAGCCAGCTGAGTAGTTACGCTGTTTGTTACAAAACACATTTTAACATACCCGTCAAACCGTTACAATGAAAATCGTAACGATTCAGCCATGTCTGCGGGGCCCCGAAAACCAGTAACGATTCCGTCAGCCGAACAGTTACGAAAAACGCAGCAGTTCCGCGAAGAGAAACGACTGGCCGGTAACTCTTCAGCCAGTCGTTTCTCTTCGCGGAACCATCGCTTTACAGATTGCTCTGCGTATTATTCGCCTTCTTGCGGATATAATTTCCAATACTCGTGATACAAAGAAGCGTCGCTACAATGAAAGCCCCGGGAATCAGAATCATCCACCAGGAATTTGTCATCAACGCCTTTTCCGAGAGGGAAAGCATACTTCCCCAGGATATGACCTCCAGCGGAAGCCCGATGCCCATAAAGCTAAGCGTAGACTCCGCCACAATGGCGCTGCGCACATTCATTACGACCATAAACATGATAGAGGAAATAAAATTAGGCGTCAGGTGTTTCCGGAGAATATAGAAAAATCCGCCTCCCATACATTTCGCCGCGATCACATATTCGCTGCCGCGGATCTGCCGTACCTCCGTCCGCACCACCTTGGCGATGCTCGTCCAGCTTGTAACGCCAATGACCAGAGAAAGACTTAAAACATTGGCCTCTCCTAAAATTGCCTGCAGAAGAACGGTCACCAGAAGGTTTGGAACACTGAGCAAAATATCCGTCAGCCGCATCAGAAGCGTGTCCAGCCACTCCGGCGCGGTACCGCTGAGCGCCCCGAAGACAATGGCGAGAAAGGTGGAAACGACGGTAGCGGCAGCGCCTATAAAAAGGGAGATTCTTCCCCCATACCAGATCATGGAAAAAATATCCCGCCCCATCGTATCCGTACCAAACAGAAATTCCCTGTCCGGCGCCACATTGCAATTACTCAGATTCATATAGGAAGGGTCCTTTGTCATGATATATCCGCATCCCAGGCAGCCTGCCACAATCAGCCCCAGAAGCGCTGCCGCAAAAAGCGGTTTTCCCCTGTACCATTTCTGTCTCCGCACCGGGGGCTTCGCGTCTGCCGGCCTGATCCCCACGATCTCAAATTGACTGCTCACCGTTTTTTCACCTCCGATATCTCCGCCTCCTCTGTGGCCTTTATGCGCGGATCGATCTTCTCGTTGATCATCTGGGCAAGGATGCCGCACAGTATGACTACGATTCCCGTCATCAGGCAAAGCAGCATCAAAAGATTATAATCCTTATATCTGGCGCTTTCGTAGGAAAGAGTCCCGATCCCCGGATAGGAAAACACGGTTTCCACAATATAGGTACCGCCCAGAATATGCGGAACAGATATGGCCATAAGGCTCAGATAGGAAGGTATGATATTGCGCAGACAATGCCGGAACATGATGCTTCGCTTTTTCAGTCCCTTCGCTTTTGCCAGAAGAACATAGTCCGCACGCACTTCCTCTAAGATTTTATTGCGGATCATGTAGGCATAATACCACAGATGCCCGGTCACCACAACGCTCACAGGCAGAATCAGATGGACGATCCGATCCCAGACGTCGTCCTTTTTCCCGATGGAATAAGCGCCCGAACTTGGCAGCCAGCGCAGTCCTATGGAAAAAATAAGAATCAGAACAAGCGAAAGCCAGAATTCCGGTATACAGCTTGTAACCGTTCCGATCTTACAGATCGCGCGGTCCAGCCACCCCTCCTCCCGCCAGGCGCACAGTACCCCCAGGAGCATGGACAGGACAAAAATAAGGACAAATCCAAGTCCGCCCAGGATCAGAGTGTTTTCCAGCCGGCTGGCGATCACCTCCGTCACATCCATTTTATACTTATAGGAAATCCCAAAATCTCCGTGAACAGCGTTTTCCATCCACCGGACATACTGGACCAGAAGCGGGTCGTTCAGGCCAAGCTTATCCTCCGCCCACTCCCGCTCCTTGGGACTCATTTTTTCCACCCGGTCGCCATAATAGGAAACCAAAGGATCCCCCGGAGCCAGCCGGGAAATATAGAACACCGCAAGCGACAGGACAAAAATGCTAAACACAAAAACCAGACACTTTTTACCAAAATAAGCCAAAGGATTCTTTCTACCCATGGTGTTCTCCTTCTCTCATCAAAACGTAATGCTCCGGCGACACCTCTGTCAATACCCCCTGAAAATTTTCCGGATCTTCCGTAAACTGCCGGATCTGTCTGGCTCTCTCCAGCCGGGGATCGGGAATCGGAATCGCGGACAGCAGGGCCTGGGTATAGGGATGGACCGGGCTGGAAAACAGTTCCTTTGCCGGCGCCGCTTCCACCAGCCTTCCATGATACATCACTCCCACACGGTCGCACAAAAACTCCACCATCGCAAGGTCATGGGCAATAAATAAAAAAGAAAACCCATGCTCCTGCTGCAGGTGGCGAAACAGATTGACAATCTGCGCCTGAATGGATACGTCCAGAGAGGCGATAGGTTCGTCTGCCACAAGCAGCTCCGGTTCCATGGATAAGGCCCTGGCGATGGCGACACGCTGGCGCTGCCCGCCGGATAACTCCGAGGGATATTTATCCAGAAAACCGGCGTCCAGTCCCACGTAGCGCAGCTGAAATTCCGCTTCTGCCCGCAGCGAGCCCCTGGCAGGACGGATTCTATGGATTTTCAACGGTTCCGCAACGATATCACACACCTTCATCCGCTGATCCAGGCTGGAGCTTGAATCCTGGAAGATCAGCTGACGTGTTGTCTGCAGCATCTTTCTGTGGGTACGAAACTGTGCCGGATCGCAGATATTGACGCCTTTATAAATGATTTCCCCGGCAGCAGGTCTGTACAGATTCATGATGCAGCGGGCGGCTGTTGACTTTCCGGAACCGGATTCCCCCACAAGACCGAAGATCTCGCCCCGGCGGATCTGAAAGGAAAGATCGTCCAAAGCTTTTACGGCAATCTTTTTTGAGAGAGGGAACACATGGGTAAGATGCCGGACATCCAGCAAAATATCGTCATTCATGACTTCTTCCTCCGATCGGCGGCGTAATCTTTGGCGCCCTTGGATCCAGCAGCCAGGTGGCGGCATAATGGGTATCCGTGATCCGGAACATGGGCGGTTCCTCCTCATGATCGATCTGAAGCGCGTAAGGATTCCGGCTGGCAAAAGCATCCCCTTTGGGAGGATGCAGCAAAGACGGCGGCATCCCAGGTATTGTGGAAAGCGTCTTTTTCCCTTTGGAATACGCCGGAAGAGACTGCATAAGTCCCCAGGTATAAGGGTGTCTTGGCTCATAGAAGATTTCCTCCGCCGTTCCGATCTCCACGATCTTTCCGGCATACATTACAGCCACACGGTCCGCTACCCTCGCCACCACTCCCATGTCGTGAGTGACAAACACAGTCGCCGTTCCCAGCTGTGTCTGTATGCGCCGCAGAAGGTCCAGAATCTGGGCCTGTATGGTCACATCCAGCGCAGTCGTCGGCTCATCCGCAAATAAAATGTCCGGATTGGCGGCCAGCGCAATGGCCATGACGCTGCGCTGCCTCATGCCGCCCGAAAAATGATATGGATAAAGCTTCATCCGTTCTTCCGGATGTTCGATTCCCACCAGCGCCATCAGCTCCAGGATTCTTTTATGCAGCTTTTCTCTTGAGATCCTGGGCTCATGGACCCGCACAGCCTCTCCGATCTGCGCCCCGATCGTCATCGTAGGATTCAGAGAAGTCATAGGATCCTGAAACACCATGGAAAAAAGCCTTCCACGCAGTTTATTCATATCGCGTTCTTTGTATCCGGTAATATCCACACCGTTGACACATATGGTCCCGGACTTTATTTTCGCTGACGCCGGAAGCAATTTCATAATGCTCTTGCACAGGACACTTTTCCCGCAGCCGGATTCTCCCACAATAGCCAGAACCTCTCCGGCCTCCAGCGAAAAGCTGACGCCGCGCACGGCCTGCACTTCCCCTGCCGGTGTAAAAAAGCTGACTGACAAATCCTTGACTTCTAATACCCGAGCCATTATTGAGCGATGCTCCATTCCTGTATGTTCCAGAAAATCCCCACTCCGTGGTGACCTAAAACGGTATCTTTGGCAATTCCCTGGATGCTGGAATCTGCCACATAATTGGCGTCAATGTAGCAAATGAACGCATAAGCCGGGTCCTTGGCCAGCTCCTCCTGGAACCTGGCATAATACTCTTTACGCACCTCAGGATCACTGGATTGCCGTGCCAGCGTCAGATATTCATCTACCTTTTCGTTGGAATAACCGGAGTAGTTTGCGCCCTTCTCTGTACCAAACACCTTATACGTATGATCGTCAGCGTCAAAAGGACTGCCCCAGCCGATCAGATTCGCCATCTGGCCGCCCCAATCGATCTGGGCGGGAATATCCACCGTACAATGAATGCCAACCTCACAGATCTGCTGCGCGGCTGCCTGAGCAATATCGATACGATCCTGCTCTCCGGCCATCACACTGATAACAAATCCGATTTCTTCCCCGTCTCTTTCATAAAAACCGTTTTCTCCCATAGTACAGCCTGCCGCCTCCAGAATCTCGCGGGCCTTGTCCGGATCATACGCATAATGTTCCACGTTTTCATTGTTATAAATATTCCTCTGCAGCGGACTGTAGGCAGGCATTCCCTGTCCCAGCAGCACAGAATCGACGATCGCCTGTCTGTCGATGGCGTAGCAGACGGCTGGAATAATATCTCTGTGATCTGTCCAGTACTCATTGCCGAAATTGAACAGGATCCCCCGATAATCCGCCGTAGTCATATCGTAGCATGTATAACCCTCTTTGTCTGAAAAATTCTGGGCATTCTTGGGATCCAGAAGGGCCATATCCAGTTCTCCGGATTCCAGCTGGATCGCCTGCGTATTGTCATCCGCCACAATTTTGAAAATAACCGTGTCGATCTTTGGCGCTCCCAGATAGTAATCTTCGTTTTTAACCAGAACGATGGATTGTCCCACATCCCAGCTTTCCAGCTTATAGGGCCCGGTACCCACGGGATTGCGGAAGAAATCAGATTCCTGCATATCCTCTCCCTCCAGAAGGTGCTTTGGCAGAATCGCCATCGTCATATAATCCAGAAACGCTACGTTGGGCTCTCTCAGCCGGAAAGAAACGGTCAAGTCATCGATTACGGTAATTTCTTCCACATCCTCAAAATTGGGGGCATTTTCAGAGCCATTATCCGGGTCCATGATCGCTTCAATGGTAAATTTCACATCATCAGCGGTAAACGGCTCCCCGTCATGCCATGTGATCCCTTCTCTGATGTGGAACGTATAGGTATACGCGGCCTCGTCATACTCCCATGTTTCGGCAAGACCTGGAACGGCCTGATTTTCTCCGTCGTGAGCAGTCAGTCCGTTGAAAAGCAGAAGATTGATCTCCCCATGCTCGTCCATGGCAGGGTTGATGCGGGTGTAATCGGCAGAACCGTAGACCAGCGTCGAATCACCGGATCCGTTGTTCTGTTCGCTTTCGCTGACTTGCTGACTGTCTTTTCCATCCGTACGGTCAGATTCTTTCGCAGTATTGCATGATGCCAGCCCCAGCGTCAGCATCGCTGCAAGCGCAAAAGACATTACTTTTTTCAATTTCATAATTACCTCCTTCAGGCGCAATCATTGCGCCAATCATAGTTGCTTCTCTCGTAACGATCCAGCCTGCCACGATCCCGCAAGGTGTTTTCGCACAGAATGTGCACAAACACCGAGGCCTGCAGCGCGAAACTGCAAATGCAGCTTCCGTGTATCGCGAAGCGTATAATCGTTTAGCAACGCAGCATTGCCGTCTGTCAAATTATGTTTGTTATTATATTCCACCCTTTCCTGTCCCACAAGCCCGGGTGGGGGATGTTTTTTTCAATCATGGCAAAAATACGTGCGAAAATGGCAGGTACAAATGGTAGATTTCGCGCAAAAAATCCTCTATACTGTATCTGAACCATGGATGAAGCACCCATGCTATGCTGTCAAGTTCAAACACATGGCATCCGGCCATTGAAAATCGCTTCACGCCGGGCCGGATGCCCGCAGGCGCTACGTTTTCATACGGTCTGTGCAGTAAATGCACAGACCTGGCTGAACTGTAACAAGGGCCGAACTGCTTCGTAACTATTCAGCCAGGCTGAACTGTTACACTGCTGCCATCTCACACAAGGAGGTATCTGAAATGAATTTAGGAAAAAGTTTATGGAACGCAAGGAAAAAAAGCGGTCTGTCACAGGAAGAAGTGGCGGAGAAGCTGGGCGTGAGCAGACAGACCATCTCCAAATGGGAGCTGGACGAGACTCTGCCGGATATCCGCCAGTCGAAAAAACTCGCCGTGCTGTATCATCTGTCTTTAGATGAATTGATTGACTTTGACATTGACCGTCAGGAGATCGAAGACGTCATCGAACGGACCACCGAGGAAAAACAAAAAGAAATCAACTGGACCGAAATCTGGGCAAAAAAATACCCGGTACTGGCATCCTACCCCCAGACCGTAGACACCCGCCCCTACACCGCCCAGCTCACCAAGCTGCTTGAGGATCTGAAACAAACTTATCACTACAACTCTCAGGACGCTTTCCTGGTCCTCAAAGACATCCTCGCGCAGATCTGGAACAACCAGCCAGAAGCAAAATAGTAATCCCGGACGATCCGTACACACAAACTCTATCCCATACCATCCGCTTCCCACGCCGCCCATCTTATATGCTGGCAATACCCGGAAAGGGAAGCGTAGCAGGCGGCAGCCGTCCCCCAGACACCTGCCGCCTGCTCTGCTTCCCTTTCGTCCGCCTCCAAAAAAGCTTGCCCTGGGACTCCAAAACCTTTATAATCAAACTAGTACACCGTATATTAAATATCTAGCCAGATGACGCAGGATATTTTTTCGAGTGTGCATGTTCAAAAACGCAGGCGTAGCGGGCTACGCCTAGGCTTTTGAACATGCGCAATCGGAAAAATAGACAAGTCAGATGGTCTGGATATTTCATATACGGGGTACTAGGTAACCGTTCAGCCAGCTGAACTATTACACGCTTCGCGATGCACAGAAACTGCATTTCATGCAGTTTCGCGCTGCAGGACTCGGGATTTTCGTGCATTCTGCGCGAAAACACCTCGCGTCAAAAAAAGAAAAGGAGATAACAATACCATGGCAAATCCAATCGTTACCTTTACCATGCAGAACGGCGGCGTCATCAAAGCCGAGCTCTACCCGGAGATCGCGCCGAATACCGTCAATAACTTTGTAAGCCTTGTGCAGAAAGGATTCTACG
>JAGHIA010000172.1 GCA_017887445.1 Fusicatenibacter sp. | reverse complement strand
CAGAAAAGACCCCTCCGCCCAGCAAATTTTACACGTCACAAACCAAGTGATGATCCGGCCATGCCAAATTGCCTGCTTCTTGTTCTTTTCTGCTGTTTTCTTAACTTTTTATAACTTATCCCTTCCGCACCAATTCGCCTTTAAAGTTGAAGGTACAGGACACACCGTCGATGATCAGTGTCTGGGAGTAAGCCATTCCGCCCCAGCTGCGGTAGTAATATGTTTTTCCGTTCTGTTCTTTCCAGCCGGTGTACATGGTTCCGTCGTCGTTGAAGTAGTAGGTGTCTCTGCCGTCCCTTACCTGACGGTTCCGGTAAGCTCTTCCTGCGCTGTCGAACAGGTACCACGCGCCGGTAGCTTTGTCCTCATGCCAGCCGTTATACATGCGCCCGCCCCAGGTACGGAGATAGTAGAGCTCGCCGCCTGACCAGAAATATTCGTCTTTTTTCATCGTGCAGTCGCTGTTGAAGTAATACCAGTCAATGCCGATCTTGTTCCAGCCGGTGTTCAGCGCTCCGCCCCAGCTGCGGAAGTAGTACCAGTTGCCGTCCGCGGGATTCTGATACCAGTTGTTGTACTGCATTCCGCCCCAGCTGCGGAAATAGTAAATATCGTTGCCGATCTTGCACAGCTCATCTTTTTTCATCGTGCAGTCGCTGTCAAAGTAATACCAGTCGTTGCCGATCTTGCTCCAGCCGGTGTTCAGCGCTCCGCCCCAGCTGCGGAAGTAATACCAGTTGCCGTCCGCGGGATTCTGGTACCAGTTGTTGTACTGCATCCCGCCCCAGCTGCGGAAATAGTAGATATCATTGTCGATCTTGCACAGCTCGTTGGTCTTCATACTTCCGTCTTCGTTGAAGTAGTACCAGTCGATGCCGTCCTTCACCCAGCCGTGGGTCAGTTTTCCCTGGGTGATATATCCCCAGGAGCCATTGTACTTCACCCAGGTGCTGCCTTTTACTTTTCCGCTGCCGTCAAAGCTCACTTTATAGCCGTCGATGGTCAGGCTCATGCTGTAGGCTCTGCCGCCCCAGCTTCTCAGCCAGTACATCACGCCGCTGTCCTGCTCCTGCACCCAGCAATTTGTCTTCATAACTCCGGTATTGGTGTCCAGATAGTACCAGTCAATGCCGTCTTTTTGCCAGCCCTTCAGCATTCTGCCGTCGGCCCCGTCCATCAGATACCACAAACCGCCGTCTTCTACCCAGCCGGTCTGCAGTTTTCCTGTGGCCGGGTCCAGGTAATAGCGGTTGCCGGACACCTCCAGCCAGCCTTTTTTATACGCTCCGTCCTCGCCCACATAATATGTTCCGCCGTCGTTTGTCACCCAGCCGCCGACCGTCTTTAACACACCGTTTTTGTCGGCGTAATAGGTAAGTCCGGTGGACTCGTCGACGATATATTCATTAACAGCCAGGATTCCATTTTCCTTGGCGTAGTACGCTTTGCCGTCTTCCTCAAAGAATCCCTGGCACCACAGTCCGTCACGGTAAGCTCTCAGCTTTCCGGCGCTGTCCGTATAAATACGGAAACTGCCGTCTGCGCTGGTGGTCACCGGCTCCGCGGCAAGGTCAGCGATGATCGCCTGCTGAGATTTATACGCCGGCAGGGCAAACAGACGGGTATTCATCTCTCCGATCAGATCCAGACGGGAGCTTTTGATGTTGGCCAATACGCCCGGGACGATCATCACATCGGGATGCGTGGCCTTAGCAAACGCGTCGGTCATACTGTCGAAATTTCCGTGGTGGTTGACTTCCAGGATCTCCAGATCCTTCGTCTGCGGGTATTCCTCCAGCACTCTGGTAAGATCTCCGTCGTCGTCGCACATATCGCTGGTGAGAAACGCTGTGTTTCCGTTTGCCTCCGCGATCACGCCAAGACAGAACCAGTTGGCGTCGTAGGTCTTCTGCTCCTGATAAGCGGGATCGTAGTTTACGATCTGGAGCCGGAAGCTCCCCAGGGACAGCTGGCTGTTCTGGTCGTTGATATCCTGAATCACCTGGATCCCCGTCTCCCGGGCTGCTTCCAGGGTCTGGTCGTAGACGTACTGGTTATCCCATAAATGCACGTCTGTGGTGGAGGTATCAATGTAACTGTCGTCGTAGGGCATCAGGTACAACGTCTGGGGCTGAAATTCCCGGATCACGGTGTCTGCCGTTCCGATGTGGTCACTGTGGGGGTGGGTTCCGATATAAAATAGGAAGTTATCTTTGTTTACGCCCATCTTTTTCAGGTATGACATGACTTCCTCATCGTTGCCTTCGTCCGTGACGACCCCCGGGCGCAGCGGATACTTGGGATCGCTTCCGTCGGGATAATCCCAGTCTTCTCCGGAATCCACCATTCCATAGATTGGGTTGCCGCTGTCGTCCCTGCTCTCCAGGAGGATCCCCAGCGTAGACCGGCCAAACGCCAGAAAATGGATTTTGGCCACACCGCCCTGGGCATAGACCGTCTCCGCAGTTCCTCCCTGCAGCGCCCCTGCGATACAAAGCGCCGCAGCAACCGCCGCCAGCTTTCCGGTATGCTTCCGGACCGCTCCTGCAATTTTCTTTCTATGCAATTTTACTTCTTCCTTTCCGTTTTTCGGATATGTTTTGCGAAATCCTACTAATCATAACACAGTCAGACTTGCCGCGCAACAGATTTGTCAAAGAACCTTCTTCCACTTCTTGCATTTCCTCCCTTTTTGTGTTAAGGTGGTACACAGAAAAAAAGAATACTTAACCAATGAAGGAGGTCACCTATGCGACATTTAATGAGTCCTTTGGATTTTTCCGTCGACGAACTGGAACAGCTGATGAATCTTGCCAACGATATTGAGCATCATCCAAAGAAATATGCCCATGCCTGCGACGGCAAAATCCTGGCCACTCTGTTTTATGAGCCGAGTACCCGTACCCGCCTGAGTTTCGAATCCGCCATGATCCGCCTGGGAGGAAAATGTCTCGGCTTTGCGTCCGCGGACAACAGCTCCGCCGCGAAAGGAGAAAGTGTTTCCGACACCATCCGGATCGTGTCCTGCTACGCGGATATCTGCGCCATGCGTCACCCGAAGGAGGGCGCGCCTCTGGTAGCTTCTCTGGTTTCCCAGATTCCGGTCATCAACGCCGGGGACGGCGGCCATCAGCATCCGACCCAGACGCTCACCGACCTGCTGACCATCCGCTCCATGAAGGGCCGCCTGAACAACCTGACCATCGGTCTTTGCGGCGACCTGAAATTCGGACGTACCGTTCACTCTCTGATCAGCGCGCTGGTGCGCTACGAGGGCGTTCGCTTTGTTCTGATCTCCCCCGACGAGCTGCGTGTTCCGGACTATATCCGCAACGACGTTCTGAAGGCAAACCATGTGGAGTTTGAGGAAGTCACCAGACTGGAGGACGCTCTTCCAAGCCTTGACCTCCTGTATATGACCCGTGTTCAGAAAGAACGTTTCTTCAACGAGGAGGATTACGTCCGCATGAAGGATTTCTATATTCTGGACAAGGCAAAAATGGATCTGGCGAATCCCGATATGCTGGTGCTCCATCCTCTTCCCCGCGTCAACGAGATTGCCGTGGAGGTGGACAAAGACCCGAGAGCCGCTTATTTCAAACAGGCTCAGTACGGCGTATACGCCCGTATGGCCCTGATTCTGACACTGCTGGGAATCGAAGCAGAGTAAGGAGGAAGAAAAATGTTAAACGTTGGACGCATTGAAGAAGGCTTTGTGCTGGATCATATCAAAGCAGGAAAGGCCATGACCATCTACCGTGACATGGGATTGGACAAGCTGGACTGCACCGTCGCCATCATCAAAAACGCCCGCAGCAACAAGCTGGGCAAAAAGGACATCATTAAAGTAGAGTGCCCCATCGACGACCTGGAGCTTGATATCGTCGGCTTTATCGACCACAACATCACCGTCAACATCATCAAGGACGGCAATATTACAGAGAAGCGGGAGCTTTCCCTTCCAAAGCAGATTGTGAACGTTATCAAATGCAAAAATCCCCGCTGCATCACTTCCGACGAGAAGTCGCTGGATCATGTGTTCATTCTCGCGGACCCGGAGCATGAGGTTTACCGCTGCAAATACTGCGAGGAGAAGTATTCCGGACACAGAAATAAATAAGGGAACCGTTGCGCTTTGCTGAACGGTTTACCAAACAAAACCATGTTCTAAACCAACGGGGGATCTTCGCGCGGACCGCACGAAAATCCCCCGTTTTATGAAAGTGAGTTCTGCCCATGTGTGATACAAAAAAACGCCAGAAACGTCTGGCGGTGATCAATGATTTTACAGGCTTTGGCCGGTGCTCCCTGACGGTTTCCATTCCAGTGGTCTCGGCGCTGGGGGTACAGTGCTGCCCGGTCCCCACCTCCATCTTTTCCAACCACACTGCCTTCCCCTCTTTTTATTTTGACGACTACACGCAAAAAATGCCCGGCTATATTGATGAGTGGAAAAAGATGAACCTTCATTTCGACGGCATCCAGATTGGTTTTCTCGGTTCTCACCGCCAGATCTCCATTGTGGAAGACTTTATCCGTTTTTTCCGCTCCGAATCTACCCTGGTGCTGGTAGACCCGGTCATGGGAGACAACGGAAAACCGTACGCGCTGTACGACGCGCAGATGCAGGAGGCTATGCGCAGGCTTTCCGCCCAGGCCGATATCCTGACGCCCAATCTTACGGAGGCCTGCATCCTCACAAACACGCCCTACCGCTCTGACGGCTGGAGCGAAGAGGAGCTTTTTGCCCTTGCCGGCCGTCTCGCCGCCACAGGCGCCCGGAAGGTTGTGATCTCCGGGATCCCCATGGGGGAAGATCTGGCGAACGTTCTTCTGGAGACAAAAAAAGAACCCCGGATCCTCCGTTCCCGCCGGGTGGGCACGGAACGCTGCGGAACCGGCGATATCTTCGCTTCCGTACTGGCAGCCGACGCCGTCAATCAGGTGCCCCTTCAGGACTCCGTCCGCAAAGCCGCGGATTTTATCAGCGAATGTATTCTGGCCACAGAATCCTTTGACACGCCGGACACGGACGGGGTCTGCTTTGAGGAGGTCCTTTCTCTGCTCCACAGGTAATCTGCCGCAACCGTTGGCGTTGGCTGCGCTGACCGGTTATGAACAGTTACGCTTTCAGCGGTTTTTTACTGCTTAACTTCCACCTGGCAGCAGGTATAGGCTCTTCCTTTTGGAAGCTCCCATTTCAGAAAGTAACCGGCGGTTTTGTCGTCCTGGCTTTCCTGCCGCTCCACTCTCAGGTTTTCCTGATTTCTCACGATCACCTCCGCCTGAGCGCCGTCTGCGTCGAT
>JAGHIA010000171.1 GCA_017887445.1 Fusicatenibacter sp. | reverse complement strand
TGGCAAAACTGCCTGTTTTGCGTTAGAATGAAATGTGTTAGTAATTATCATGGCAAGTTAATTTTAACACAAAAGAAGGATCTTGGGATTATTTTTGCCCCATGATCCTTCTTTGTTTTTAGGTTATACTTTTTTCACAGCCCCTGTTACATTTTCTGATCAAATCCTTTCAGGGGTTATTGCATCAAACGGAACTATTCAGCCAGGTCTGTGCATTACTGCACAGACCGTATGAAAACGTAGCGCCTGCGAGCATCCGGCCCGGCCCATCGCGAAGCGGTTTTCAATGGCCGGATACCGTAACTATCCGGCTGGCTGAATAGTTCCCATGAAACACATATCAGGAATATCTGTGCATTTTATGCGGCAGTCACTTCAGAAGTCAAATCCACCCCCGCTAACTCATACCTTAATCTCCATCAACCGTCCGTCGCCCTTCAGGTATTTTCTATAGACAAAGAAAAACACCGCAGACGACACAGCCGACGCGACGCCGTCCGCCACAGGCTCCGCGTAAAACGCCGCGTTGGCCGTAAAAAGAACCGGCAGCAGACAGGTAGCGGCGAAATACAGGCTTTTGCGGAACAGCGACAGCGTCAAGGATTTTCCTGTCATGCCAAGGGCCGTCAGGCTGTCCACAAACACATACTGGAAGCTCAGAGGAATGATCATCATGGTAAACACCCGGATCCCCCAGACTGCCAGTTCCTGATACTCCTGGTCACTGGTGAAAATCCGCACAAACACCTCCGGCAGCATCCTGGACACCAGAAACATCACCGTGGTAAAGCAAATACAAAGCATCAGCACACAGAACACTGTCTTCCGGATCCTCGCCGGTTTGTTGGCTCCGTAGTTATAGCTGATCAGCGGCTGGGAACCGCCGGTGATCCCCAGCATCGGGGAAGTGATCAGAAGCATATAGCTCTGCACGATGGTCGCCGCTGTGATCAGCGTATCTCCGTACTCTTTTCCCCCGTGATACTGAAGCACAGCATTCATGGCGATAATAATCACGCTGTCCGTGGCCAGGATCAGAAACGGTGAAAATCCAAGGGCGAAAATCCTCTTTGTGATCTCTCCCTCTGGACGTACCAGCGCCAGAGGAATCCTCATTTTTTTCCTGCGCAGCGTACACAGCACAAACACGCAGGAGCTCATCTGGGCGATCACCGTCGCCACTGCGGCTCCCGCGATATTCATGTGAAACCCAAAAATAAACACCGGATCCAGCACAAGATTCACCACAGCGCCAATCATCGTCGTCAGCATTCCCAGTCCGGGATGTCCCTGGGCTGTGATAAAATAATTCATGCCCATGGACAGCAGGGCAAAAAACGTTCCCAATGTATAGATCGTCAGATAGGTGTTCGCGTAACCGAATGTTACCTCGCTGGCTCCGAACCAGTTGAGCAGCTGATCCTTTGTCAGCAGAAACACCACCGTCAGCGCCGCCGACAGAATCAGAAGCAGCGAAAAACTGTTGGCCAGGATTCTCCTGGCGCTTTTCTCATCTCCCGCGCCCAGACGCACGGAAAACAGCACGGAGCCTCCGATCCCCACCAGCGTCCCGAAGGAGGACAGCAGCGTGATGATCGGCGCGCACACCCCGGCGCCTGCCAGAGAATCCGCCCCGATGACCGGGATATTTCCCACATAGATCCTGTCCACAATACTGTACAGCACATTGACCAGCTGGGCCAGCATAAACGGCACCGAGGTTTTCAATACCAGCAGCGGAATCGAATCCTGGCCGAAATCATTTGTCTTCTTCATCTTCCTTTTCCCCTCATTTTGTATCGTAGTATCCGTTCAGAGCAGCTGAATGATCACACACTCCATCAATCCTCATCCAGACGGTAGGGAAGCAGCGAATCCTCCGGGCTGATCTTTATCAGAAAGAAAGCCAGGATCTCCACCATGGAGTCCACATCTTTCATACTCAGCACTTCTACCGGGGAATGCATATAGCGGAGCGGAACGGAAAACAGAACCTGCGGTACGCTCTCATTGGTCTTCAGCATGGTGTCCGCGTCGGTATACGTCCGCCCGGAGAACACTTCAAACTGCACCGGAAGATCCAGCTCCTTCGCACATGCTTCCAGAAGACTGTTCAATTTCCGGTTGGGGATAGACCCCCGGCAGATCACGCCGCCTTTTCCCAGCTTCACATTTCCGTCCGCATCCGCGTCGCGGTAATCCGCCGCGTAGGTCACATCCACCGCCACACAGATATTGGGTTTGATACGGCTGGCGCTGGCATAAGCGCCTCTTCCGGTGTTCTCCTCTCCGGTCGTCGCCGTGGCGTAGATGCCATGGCTGGCTCCCATCTGCGCCGCTTTTTTGGCCGCTTCGAATACGATATACACGCCGATCCTATCGTCAAAGGCTCTTCCGGCCAGTTTATCCTTCTGCAGTTCAATCATATCCGTATCATGTACCAGATAAGAACCTTTGGGCACCGTCTGTTCTGCCTCTTCCGCGGATTCACAGCCGATATCCACGAAAAGATCCCGGCACCTGACTTCTTCCTTTTTATGGAGAGCCTGTGTATGCCCTACAACACCTTTGACAATTCCGCTGTCTGTCAGAATCTGCACTTTCGCCCCCACATAGAGCTTCGGATACACATGGCCATTGTCCGCCACCTGCAGGCTGCCGTCCTCATTGTACCCGGTGACCACCAGGCTGATCTCGTCGGCATGTCCGGCAAGCTGGATTTTGAAATCCGCATCCGGATTCACGATTCCCGTCAGCGTTCCCTGCTCTTCCACCATAAATGTGTCAAAATCCTGTTTATAATGTCTGTAAATACATTTCTGAAGCATTTCTTCCCTGCCTGACGGAGAAATGCAGGTGATCATTTCTTTTAATAATTCTTTGTTCATTTTTACCCCTTTCATGGCGCACTGGCTGCGCCAGATTTTGTAGATCCGATCTGATCCCTTAGGCTTTGCCGCCCACCCGGCGTCCGCCCACATACACGTCCAGTACCGGAATCCTGTGGAGGCGGCTGGCAGGAACCTCAAAAGGATTTTCTCCCAGAACGACAAAATCCGCCAGCATCCCTGCCTGGATCTTCCCTTTCACCGTCTCTTCAAAAGACGCGTATGCGCCCTCGATGGTATAAGCGTCCAGCGCTTCCTGCACGCTCATGACCTCCCCGGGGCAGTACGGCCCCCAGGAACCGTCCAACGTCTTTCTTGTCACCGCGCACTGAATGCCAGCCAGCACGTCCGGCGCTTCCACCGGACAGTCGCTGCCGGCGGCCACATGGATCCCCTTTTCTTTCATCGTGTGAAACGCATAGCTGGAAGAAGCCAGCTCCCGTCCCACCCGCTGCTCCACGATCCGCTGGTCATAGTCGAGAAATATCGGCTGTACATAGGCACAGAGGCCAAGACGCGCCATCCGCTCCAGCTGCCTGGGATGGGTGATCTGACAGTGAACAATGCCATCCCGCCGCTTTGTCTGCCCCTGCGCCAGCTGTTCATAGAGATCCAGCAGCACGTCCAGCGTTCCGTCCCCAATGGCATGCACCGCCGTCTGCATCCCCTGAGACGCCGCCTTGGCCAGCAGTTGTTCCAGCTGTTCCCGGGAATACAGCATCATTCCCTGCGCCGAAGGCTCGTCTTCATATGGCCGGCTAAGGTATGCCGTGCGTGAGCCGAGAGACCCGTCGGCGACAATCTTCAGCGGCCCGATGCGAAACCACTGGCTGCCCCCGCCAGGCTTCCAGCCGTCGTCCAGAAACTCCCGCAAGTCTTCCACGGAAGGGAACTGGGCCTGCTCATAAACACGCACCGTCAGCCCGCCCTCCTGCTCCAGCTGCTGAAAGGCGCGGATCACCTGGCGGTATGGAACCGGCAGCGTCAAAAAATCGTCTGTCTGCACGGAGGTGACGCCATAAGCGTTGAGCTTCCTGATTGCCCTGCGCATCATCTCTTTCAGCTGTTCCAGAGACGGCGCGGGAATGCACCGGTACACATACTCCACAGCATTTTCCCGGAAAACCCCGTTTGGCGCTCCATCGGGGCCCAGTTCAAAATATCCGCCTTCCGGCTGAGGAGTATCCGCGGTAATTCCCATCAGCTCCAGCGCCCGGGAATTGACCGCGCAGCAATGTCCGCAGGCGCGGATGACACAGACCGGCCGCGTCTTTGAAACCGTATCCAGATCCTTCCGGGTGGGAAAGCGCCGCTCATCCGCAAAATAATCCTGGTTCCAGCCCCTTCCCAACAGCCACTGGAGATTCTGGTTCTCCTGGTTTTTCTGATTTTTCTGGCTTTCCTCGTTCCCCTGGATTTCGTGGTTTTCCTGGTTTTTGTGGTTTTTCTGGTTCCCCTGATATTCCGGATGGTTCTGCCTTTCTGCCTTTTCCCCGCTCCCTGGATGTTCGTGGCGCTCCTCATCAAAGTTTCTCAGATACTCCAGCATTTCCCGCAGGGACGACGTATGCCTGGAAAGATCAGCCATACTCAGCGTATATCCGTAGTTCAGCAGATGCATATGGGAATCGTTAAAGCCGGCGCAGACAAATTTTCCACCGAGTTCCACTTTTTCTGTGGCGTTATCCACATAGTTCAGCACTTCTTCCCGGTTTCCCACAGCGAGAAACCTGCCGTTTTCCACCACAAACGCTTCCGCCAGGGGCAGCTTTCCTGTATACACCTGACCATTATCGTATAATGTCCTCATCGCTCTGTCCTTTTCTACCCTTTTGTCCTAGAGCGTGTTTGAAAATTCATTCCTGCAATCTGCACGCCCCACTTTGCGTGGAATTTGCCCCAAAATCAGTCAGCGTAGCCCGCTACGCCTCCCGATTTTGGAACAAATTCCCCACAAACTGTGACGCACAT
>JAGHIA010000170.1 GCA_017887445.1 Fusicatenibacter sp. | reverse complement strand
TCCCGACTCAGCGCACCTCAGGCTCCGGGTAGGAAACCCTCCGCCTGCCCCGTCCGGAACGCCTCCGGGACATTAAGATTTTCTCGCCTGCCCACAGATGCCCGCAGAATCTCATGCCGCCTGCCCCGCCTGGTTTTCTGGGTGTTGTGGGCGAGGGTGTGGAGATTTTAAGTGTTTTGGAGGCGTTCTGGTGGGGCATCGGTGTGATTCGTCGGAATGCTAGATGCATTCCCGACGCAGCGCACCTCAGGCTTCGGGTAGGAAACCCTCCGCTTGCCCCGTCCGGAACGTCTTCGTGACATAAAGATTTTCTCGCCTGCCCACAGATGCCCGCAGAATTTCATGCCACCTGTCTGATTGCTTGGTTTTCTGGTGATTTCGCGAAGGGGCGCTGGATTTTGACTTTGACATCTGTTAGTAAAATTGTAAACATGGCTGAAATGTTTCACGTGAAACATTTCAGTAATAAAAAGAAGTGTTCAGTGTGCTTGTTTTGTAATGCTTTAAGCTTAGAGTGTGTTTGAAAATTATACCTGGAATCTGTACGCCCACTTTGCGTGAGATTTGTCCCCAGAATCAGTCAGTGTAGCCTGTTATACCTCCTGATTGTGGAACAAATTTCCACAAACTGTGACGAATATCTTACAGAAAGTAAGTTTCAAACATGGTTTAGTATTCCATTGTGGGCGATGGTGTTGGAGTGTGAAAAAATAGGTATATAGATAAAATAAGCGGGGATATCATCCGGACGTGATCAAGCGTGATTTTGGTGAAAAAATAGGTATATAGACAAAATAAGAAATTTCAGCGTAATTCAGGGTGAGTTAATCTGGGGTAGGATATGGATTCAGGCATTGCGAATCATTTTGCGGTGGGACGGATGCTGCGCAGATACTGTGTTTTCTCATGAGATCTGCACATTTACTTTGGCTATTTATCCGAATTTGCGTATTTACTTGCAGGCCGTGTGAAAACGTTGTGCCAATAGCATGGACGATGGCAGCCAGGCAATGTACATCATCTACTGTGGGGCCGTGTAAAACGTTATATCTGTAGGTGTCTCGCCCATTGCGAAGCATTTTTCAATGGTTGAATGCTGTAACTATTCAGCTGGATGGATAGTGTATCCATTTACTGAACAGGTCTGGCTGAGTTGCTGCCAGGATTTATCGGTGGAGCGGACTTTGAATTTTGGTATTTTAAAATGTTTCACGTGAAACATTTTTGCTTTGAGATAGGCCGGTCTTTCACTTGTCCTGCGAACTGCTTTTTACACAGAATCTGCGAAAATAGGAGCCGTTGATATCGTTTTCTCTGGTGACCATGCCGGTGTCTACACGCAAAACGTGAGAAAATCCCGAGACCTGCAACGCGAAACTGCAGGAAATGCAGTTTTTAATCGTGAAGTGTGAAATCGTTCAGCTAAGCTATGCTGTACTATTGCACAGGATGTCGGGGGTAAAAGCGGGTCCCGCGGAAGAGTTCTGGAAATTCACGCATTTGCAGGAACCCTAAACCTCTTAGTTTTAAAAGAATTGCGTTGTGTCTCCAAAGAAAGCTGTTTGAGCATGCGAGTTTTCGCGGGCAATGAGCCAAGCGGACATGTTGGCATGTCCATTTGGCGGCTGCCGCAAAAGCCAGAAATGGCTTTTTTGGGGACACGGTTTTAGCAGATTTTTGAAAGCTTAGAGGTTCCTGGGTTCCGAAACCGTGTGAATTTTCAGAGTCCTCTGCGGGTACCAGCTTTTGAGCCCGGCATCTTACATTTTGAAACAGCGTTTGAGAAGAAGGTATGGAAAATAAACGAATCCAAAGTTTCGCTTTTGTTTCTGTAAGCAAAGAATAAGCAGTTATGTTTGCAAGATTATTTGACCGTTTTGTGTACCAGTGGTATTCATTAAGCAACGAACAGCATACAAACCCACTGGAGCGGAGAGTAGAGTAGTGTGGATTAAATACTTCACTGCTCTGCGGCAATGAGCGTTTGCTGTTCAGTTGCTTGCAGTGGGGTTATGATTTTGAGTATGTGCTATCTTGATGATGCGAGAGTCAGTTTTTGATTCCGGTATCTTTCTATTACATTATTAATTTTGGCGTTAATGAATCTGACAGAAACAGGACAAAAAAGGTGAGAAAAACAGCAAATACATAGAAAATGTTTCACGTGAAACATTTTCTATAGTATTTCCAGTTTATCTATGCTATTATGTGTTTAAGATGTTGGGGATTTTTGCAACTGCTCAGTTAGATGACTGATTATAAAGGTAACTATTCAGTCAGCCACGATCTCGCGAGGTATTTTCGCACATTCCGTGCGAAAAGCCCGAAACCTGCAGTGCGAAACTGCATAAAATACAGTTCCTGCGTATCGCAAAGCGAGTAATGGTTCCGTTGGCTGAACTGTTACTTAGGAAGAGTAATATTCATCAGGTTACAGATCCTATGAAAACGTAGTGGCTAGGGGCATCTGGCCCATTGCGAAGCGAGTTTCAATGGCTGGATGCCGTAACAATTCAGCTGGCTGAATGTTACTACGAATGCGTTGTATGTCTTACATCTTTTTGAATGAAGGAGGAAATGTTTTGGGAAGAACGATTGCAATAGCGAACCAAAAGGGTGGGGTGGGAAAGTCTACCACGGCAATTAATCTTTCATCCTGCCTGGCGGAAATGGGGAAAAAGGTTCTGGCCATTGACATTGATCCGCAGGGTAATACGACCAGTGGTCTTGGAATTGAGAAGGATCGTGTGGAGAATACGGTGTATGAGCTGTTGTTGGGGGAAGCGCCTATTACAGACTGTATTATTCCGCTGGAATTTGAAAATCTGTCTTTGATTCCATCCAACGTTAATCTGGCCGGAGCGGAGATTGAGTTGATCAATGTGGATGGGAAGGAGTATGTACTGAAGAACGCCGTGGATCAGGTGCGGGAGGAGTATGATTTTATTATCATTGACTGCCCTCCATCTTTGAATATGCTGACCATCAATGCGATGACGACGGCGGATTCTGTGCTTGTGCCGATCCAGTGTGAATATTATGCGCTGGAAGGGTTATCGCAGCTGATGCACACGATTGATCTGGTGCAGGAGCGGCTGAATGCTTCTCTGGAAATTGAGGGTGTTGTTTTCACTATGTATGACGCCAGAAGAAATCTTTCTCTGCAGGTTGTGGAGAATGTGAAGAAAAGCCTGAATCAGAATATTTACAAGACGATTATTCCAAGAAATGTGCGTTTGGCGGAGGCGCCAAGCTATGGTCTGCCGATCAATTATTACGACAGCAGGTCTACAGGTGCGGAAAGCTACCGGCTTCTGGCAGAGGAAGTAATACATAAGGGGGATGAGTCATGGCAGTAAGAAAAGGCGGTCTTGGCAAGGGACTGGATTCGTTGATTTCTCCATCTTCCGCGGCCAAGCCTTCCGCAGGGAAGGAAAAGCGGGAACCAGAGGTAAAGGTTGTTGAAAAGGTTGTGGAGAAAGTTGTCGAAAAGCCTGCGGAAGTGAAAATTAAGATCAGTCAGATTGAACCCAACCGGGAACAGCCAAGAAAGAATTTCGATGAGGACGGACTGATCGAGCTGGCGGATTCCATTCGGCAGTTTGGAATTTTACAGCCGATTCTGGTAAAGAAGAAAAACGATTATTATGAAATCATCGCTGGAGAACGGCGGTGGAGAGCGGCGAAACTGGCCGGATTGAAGGAAGTTCCTGTGATCGTCAAGGAATTTACAGAGCAGGAAACGGTGGAAATTTCATTGATCGAGAACATCCAGCGGGAAGCATTGAATCCTATTGAGGAGGCCATTGCTTTTAGGCGTCTGATGGAGGAATTTCATCTTCATCAGGATGAAATTGCGGAGCGTGTGTCAAAAAGCCGTACAGCGGTGACAAACTCCATGCGTCTGCTGAAGCTGGACGACCGTGTACAGCAGATGGTTATCGACGAAATGCTGACCACGGGACATGTCAGGGCGCTGTTGTCTATTGAGGACAAAGAGCAGCAGTATCTTCTGGCGACAAAGGTTTTTGATGAAAAAATGAGTGTCCGGGAGACAGAAAAGCTGGTAAAAATGGTGCTGAATCCCAAGGAGAAGAAAAAAAGAATTGGGGATTCCACCGAGGATGCCATCTATCAGAGCCTGGAAGAAAAAATCAAGAGTATTGTCGGAACGAAGGTTTCGATTCGGAGGGGAACGAAGCAGAAGGGAAAAATAGAGATCGAGTATTATTCCCAGGCAGAGTTGGAGAGACTGGTGGAATTGTTTGAATCCATTGACGAATAGTTAATCGTTCGTAATAGTTCAGCAAAGCTGAACGGTTACGACATTTGCGAATACATAGATAAGGGGAAATACGATGAGCAATCTATTTGAGAAAGTCGGAATCGACCTGGGGATCGTGGTTCTTCTCCTGATCGTTCTGGTTATTGTACTTGCGATTATGACTGTGAGCATGTCGCTGCGGTTGACCCGGCTCAATCAGAAATACAAAAGCTTTATGAAAGGCAGAGACGGACAGTCGCTGGAAAAGCTGTTTTCCGCAAGGTTTAAGGAAATCGACCGGCTGACAAAGCACAACGAGGTCAACCAAAGAGATATCAGCGTTCTGAAAAGAGTGCTGGGAAAGACACTGAATAAGTACGGAATCGTAAAATACGACGCGTTTGACGACGTAGGGGGAAAGCTGAGCTTCGCGCTGGCTATGTTGGATGAGAATAATACAGGATTCATTTTGAACGCGATCCACAGCCGCGACAACTGCTTCCTTTATATAAAGGAGATTGTAAAAGGAGAGTCCTACATTATGCTCAGCGGCGAGGAAATCGACGCGCTGCGCCAGGCGGTTTCCATGGACGATGCCATGGAACTTCTGGGGGATGAGGAAGTATAGCAACCGTTCCGTTGGCACTATCCCGCGAGGTGTTTTTCCACAGAATGTGCGAAAATCCCGAGGCCTGCAGCCCAAAACTGCACGAAATGCAGTTTCTGTGCATCGTGAAGGAAGCATGAAACGTTAGCATGAAACAACCCTTGAAAAAGTGTGAATACTGATATATGATTACAGTACATTATAATTTGCGGCAGCCGTAAATGTAACAGTTTGTAACTATTCAGCTGGCTGAATAGTTGCAACCGTTCACCCTTGAACGATTAATGAATACCCGCAACCGTTTATTGTTTGCGGTGTGAGATTGCGGTTCGGGTATGAACGATTTCCATTTGCGAAGCGAACTTTCATTGGGGACTGTTTGAATTGGACAAAGAAATACAGGAGGAAATTATGTTAGATATCAAGTTTTTAAGAGAAAACCCGGAGGTTGTAAAACAGAATATCCGGAATAAATTTCAGGATCAGAAGCTGGAGCTGGTGGACAAAGTGATGGCTCTGGACAAAGAGAACCGCGAGATCAAGCAGGAAGTGGAGGCGCTGCGCGCAAAGAAAAATAAGATTTCCAAGCAGATCGGCGCGCTGATGGCCCAGGGAAAGAAAGAGGAAGCCGAGCAGATCAAAAAGGAAATTGCTGCGGACGGCGCCCGGACGGCGGAGCTTTCTGCAAGAGAGAAAGAAGTGGAAGCAGAGATCCAGCAGATTATGATGGTGATTCCAAATATTATCGACCCGTCGGTTCCCATCGGAAAAGACGACAGTGAAAATGTGGAACTGGAGCGTTTCGGCGAGCCGGTGGTTCCGGAGTTTGAGATTCCGTACCACACGGAGATTATGGAATCCTTCGACGGTATCGATCTGGACAGCGCCCGGGAGGTTGCCGGAAACGGATTTTACTATCTGATGGGAGATATTGCGCGGCTGCATTCAGCGATTCTGTCTTATGCCCGTGATTTTATGATCGACCGGGGATTTACCTACTGCGTGCCTCCGTTTATGATCCATGGCAACGTGGTGAACGGAGTTATGAGCTTTGCGGAGATGGAGTCCATGATGTACAAGATCGAGGGCGAGGATCTGTATCTGATCGGAACCAGCGAGCATTCCATGATCGGAAAGTTTATTGACAGCATCCTTCCGGAGGAGAAGCTTCCGCTGACACTGACCAGCTATTCTCCGTGTTTCCGTAAGGAAAAAGGCGCTCATGGAATCGAGGAGCGTGGCGTCTACCGGATCCATCAGTTTGAAAAGCAGGAAATGGTTGTTTTATGTAAACCGGAAGACAGCATGATGTGGTATGAAAAACTGTGGAAGAATACGGTGGATCTGTTCCGCTCTCTGGATGTGCCGGTGCGTACGCTGGAGTGCTGCTCCGGAGATCTTGCGGATCTGAAGGTGAAATCTGTGGATGTGGAGGCATGGTCTCCGCGCCAGAAGAAATATTTTGAGGTTGGAAGCTGCTCCAATCTGGGAGACGCCCAGGCGAGACGTCTGAAAATCCGTGTCAATGGAGAGAAGGGCAAGTACCTGGCGCATACACTGAACAATACGGTGGTTGCTCCGCCGCGTATGCTGATCGCGTTCCTGGAGAATAACCTGAACGCGGATGGAACAGTCAATATTCCGGAGCCGCTTCGCATGTACATGGGCGGCAAGGAGAAGCTGATTCCGAAGAAATAATCATGTACTCACGCGGCAGCTATTCAGCAAGGTCTGCGTATTTACTACGCAGACCGTACAAAAACGTGGTGCCAGCAGGCATCCGGCCTATCGCGAAGCGATTTTCAATGGACGGATGCCGTAATTATTCAGCTGGCTGAATAGTTGCCTCACGCGGCAAACAGCAAATATTTGCCGCTGTCTTTAATTATTCCATCAGCATTTGTAATGCAGCAGAAAAAAGTTAAGGGGAGGTGTTTTTCATGCATGCGTTTCTGAAAGCAGTGGGATTTTCTGAACTGAAAAATAGAAAAGAGCTGGATGTGGTTCTTGGGGATGTCCTGGAACATTATGACACCAAAAAGACAGTGGAAGATGAAAAGCACCATTCTTTTGTGGAATTTTCCAAAGAATACGGGTATGACTGTGGAATCACGGTCTGCGGGGAATATGACGAAGACGGAGTGTTCCAGATGGAATATTATCATCCCTATTTCACCGGCGGGCAGATTACCACTTATGAGGATGTTTCTGTGGAACGGCACGCGGCCACCCAGTCTTATTCCGGCGGATGCGACGATCTGCGGTTGGGGATCACGCTGATTTTTTATCTGATCCACGCGGCGGATTATCTCAACGTGGAATATGAGCCAAGAGAGCTGAAATCTCAGCCGCCGCTCCGGCTTTCCGGCCTGGCGCGGGAGGGAACGATCCTTCTTCCGGTAAAGAAAGACCCGGAAAAGGTGGCGAAAGAGAGGGATTCCTGGCAGCAGAAAAGCTCGCTGCTGGCTGCGGCCAGAGACGGGGATGAGGATGCCATTGAGAGTCTGACTATGGACGATATTGACACCTACGCCATGATCTCCCGGCGGATCGTTAAGGAGGACGTTCTGTCCATTGTGGATAACTATTTTATGCCTTATGGACTGGAATGCGACCAATATAGCATTCTCGGGGAGATTACAGATGTCAGCCGTACGGTAAATTCTTTTACCGGGGAGAAACTGTGGCAGATGAGCATTGTGTGCAACGATGTGCCGCTGGATGTGTGTGTCAATGAGAAGGATCTTCTGGGCGAGCCCGAGATTGGCCGGAGATTTAAGGGGCAGATCTGGCTGCAGGGGACGATCGGCTGAGAACCTTGCAGGTATCACGGAAGACAGGGTGGTAATGATATGGCAAGAACCGTTGGGATAGGACTTCAGGACTTTGAGAAAGTAAGAGAACAGAATTTATTTTATGTAGATAAAACGATGTTTATCAAAGCGTGGTGGGAGGCAAAAGATGAGGTAACGCTCATTACACGGCCCAGGCGATTTGGGAAAACGCTGACGATGAGTATGCTGGAGAATTTTTTCTCCGTATCCCATTCTGATCGCGCGAAATTGTTTTATGACCTGAATATATGGCGGGAAGATGCTTATCGTCAGATACAGGGAACATATCCGGTCATCAGCATTACTTTTTCCAATGTCAAAGAGCGTACTTTTCAGATGACAAAGCGACGTATCAACCAGATTGTGACAGATTTGTACAGCAAACATATTTTTCTGCTGAAAGGAAATCTGTTGACGGACGAGGAAAAAAAATACTTCAGAAGCGTCACAATGGATATGGATGAAACGATCGCCACATTGGCGGTCCATAAACTGTCTGATTTTTTGAGCCGGTATTATGGAAAAAAAGTAATCATTTTACTGGACGAATATGATACGCCCATGCAGGAAGCTTATGTACATGGGTATTGGGATGAATTTTCATTGTTTTTGCGCAGCTTGTTTCAGGCGACATTTAAAACCAATCCATACCTGGAGCGGGCGCTGCTGACAGGAATCACACGCGTCAGTAAGGAGTCTATTTTTTCGGATTTGAATAATCTGGAAGTGGTAACCGCTGTCTCATCGAAATATGCGGAGGTATTTGGATTTACAGAGGGAGAAGTTCTCGACGCGTTGAAGGAGTACGGGCTTTCTGAAAGATTCAGCGAAGTAAAGCGATGGTATGATGGATTCACATTTGGAGATCAGAAAGAGATTTACAATCCTTGGTCTGTGATTAATTATCTCGATAAGCGGAAAACAGGACCATATTGGGCAAATACAAGCAGCAACCAGCTGGTGGGAAAAGTCCTTCGTGAAGGTTCCTGCCAGGTAAAAGAATCCTTTGAGCGTCTGCTTGCGGGAGAAACGATTGTCATACAGATTGACGAACAGATCGTGTATGATCAACTGGATTTAGATGAAAACGCAATCTGGAGTCTTTTGCTGGCAAGCGGTTACCTGAAAGTGTCGAAGCATCATGCCAGTGAGACCTTATATGGGGAATGGAGACAGAATTATGAGCTGTCCATTACAAATTTTGAGGCTATGGTCATGTTCCGCGGGATGGTGCATGGCTGGTTTGCTGCTTCGGCATCCAATTACAATGGGTTCATAAAGGCGCTTTTACAGGATGATATTAAGGCAATGAATGCTTATATGAACCGGGTAGCTTTGGCTACGTTCAGTTTTTTTGACAGCGGAAACAAACCCTCAAGGGAAGCGGAACCGGAACGTTTTTATCATGGATTTGTGCTGGGATTGATGGTGGAACTGGAGGAGCGATATGTGATCACCTCCAATCGGGAAAGTGGGTTTGGACGTTACGATATTCTTCTGGAACCTAAGGACAGAGACAGCTATGGGATTATTATGGAATTTAAAGTACAGGACCCGGGAGAAGAGAAGGAATTGTCCGATACTGTCCAGGCGGCGTTGACGCAAATTGAGGAAAAACGGTATGACACGATATTGTTGTCAAAAGGGATATCCAAAAGCCGGATCCGTAAATATGGATTTGCTTTTCAGGGGAAAACGGTGCTGATAGGAAAGAGTGGCGGTCCGGGCGAAATGTAGAATTGTTGCGGTGGTGCAGGAGATTCTGCAATGGTTCAGCCATTTTTCAAGTGTGTTTAAAAACGCAGGTGTAATTTGCTACACCTGCGTTTTTTGAACATGCACACTCGAAAAAATATCCTGCGTCATCTGGCTGGATATTTACAGAAAGCAATTTTTAAACACACTCCAGTCAGATATGCCGGTTCTTACCTTTGAAATTTACGATTCCTCCCACTTCGCGAACAACACGCAGATGCCGCTGCGGTGATACATCTCAATGGTCTTTTCCAGGCGGCTGCGCTCCACGTTGAGATATTCTGCCTGGCAGTCGAGGCACAGGTATTCCCTGGCGGCCATGCCGAACAGCTTCCGGTGCAGCGCAATCTCATCGGAAGTCAGCGGCTGGCCGCAGGTTTTGCACAGGTGATCTGTCATGACCGGTCCACCAGACAGCATCGGTAAACGCCGCAGCCGTGAGCGGGAATGACGGAGGTGAGGATCTCATTTTTCCGTCCCAGGGATTCGTGGCGGATGCAGTCGTAGATCTCCATGACTTTCTGGGAGCTGACGGTCAGTCCCAGATCCCAGAAATCCACCGCGGCCATGGACGGTGTGTCGCCGAAGTTGAACATGCCTACGGCCACATCCCCGTTGGACAGATACTTGGCCAGGATGCGCATATCCGGATTGTTGGATTCGCAGCTGACAAGGAACGGCGCGCGGCATTCGATATCCTGGTTGATGGCGATCAGGTCTTTGTTCAGAAGCAGGGTTCTGGTCTGATCGTTGAGGCTGCGGACGTCGCATCCGATCATCAGCGGGGAATTCATCATGGCCCAGAGGGCAAAGTGGGTCTGGTATTCTTCGTCGGAGCATCCGCCGGCAGAAATGTATTCGTTGCCGCCTTTTCCGTACATGCCCACTACCAGCATGTCCATGTCGTTATGGCAGTAGGAGCCGGAGTATTCCAGTTTGTCCATCTGGGAGAGGGCGATGTCCTTGATGGAGTTCCAGGAATCGTTGATGTCTCCTGTGGAGCGGAACAGATGGGCGCCGGTGGAGCGGATCCACTGATGTACGTCGTCGGTACCCCACTGGCAGGCGGAGAAGACGATATCTCTGCCGCAGTTGGCCAGAGCCAGGCCCATTCTCCGGTACAGGGTGCGGCCGTCCTGATTCTGCGGTTTGAAGCAGTTGTCGTATTTCAGATAGTCTACGCCCCATTCGGCAAACTGCTGGGCGTCCTGATATTCGTGGTCGAAACTTCCGGGGTAATTGGCGCAGGTGCGTGTGCCGCAGCAGCTGTACATACCGAATTTGAAGCCTTTTTCGTGGATGTAGTCGGCGACCGCTTTCATGCCGTTTGGGAATTTTTCCGGGTCGGGGACGAGCTTTCCGTCGCTGTCACGTTCCCGCAGGCTCCAGCAGTCGTCGATAACTACATAGTCGTAGCCTGCCTCCAGAAATCCCTGTTCTTTCATGGCGTCTACGGTTTCTTTGATCAGATCCTCGCTGATCTTGTCGGTGAAGGTGTTCCAGGAGTTCCAGCCCATCGGCGGAACGGCGCACATTGCTTTTCGGTTCATAGATTTAAACTCCTTTCCTTTTGCCGGAATGTTCTCCGGGCGGGTGTTTCTTTTCCTTATTGTATCTGCCGCGGCGGCATTTTTAAATGGTAACAATCGCTCCTGAAGGGTAAAATCTTGTCATTTTTTCGGCGGCGGGGTATAATAAAAACAGAAATTTTCGCAGCGCGGATTGTGCAATGGGACGCAGCGTGAAACACGCAATAATTTTGCTGCCAAAAACGCTGTGAAGAACAGGAGGAGGGGTTTGTTTATGCTTCCGATCGTTCATCGTACGATTGCTTTTCAGCCGTATTCCGATCTGGCGCTTCTGACGCTGATGGGAATTGGACTGGAGGACGTACACAGCCATAGCTATTCTTTTGACAACCGCATCCGTACCGATGCGAAATGTGTGATCCAGTATGCTTTTGACGGGGAGGGGGCCTGTGAGGTTGATGGAATTTCCTATGAACTCCACAAAGAAGACGCGTTTCTCATCGAAATTCCGGGAAACAGCCGATATTATTTGCCCAGGCATTCTTCCCACTGGGAATTTCTTTATCTGGAGTTTTCCAAGGAATGCCTGCCCATGATGCGGAAAATCTACCGCATGAACGGTCCTGTGCTGCGGCTGCCTGAAGCGTCGGGGATACCAAAGCGGATGCTTGGGATTTATCAGATGGCGCTGGACAATCAGGTAAATTCTTTGTTTGAAAATACGCGGATCGCCTACGATCTTTGGACGCGGCTGACGGAATACGCGGTGAATCTTTTCGCCGGCGAGCGCACCCGGGTGGATGAGGCGAAGGATTTTATCGACAGGAATTATGACCGAAACGAGCTGAATCTTGATATGGCGGCGGACCATGCGGGGATGTCCAAGTATTATATGTGCAAGGAGTTTCACAGGAAATTCGGCGTCTCGCCGGGGAAATACCTTCGGGAACTGCGGATTTCCAGGGCCTGCAGTCTTCTGATGACGAAGAAGGATTATACGCTGCAAGAGATTGCCGGGATGGTGGGTTATTCCAATGACAATTATTTTGGCAAGGTGTTCCGGGCGGAGAAGGGGATCAGTCCCGACAGATACCGAAAACAGTCGAACCAGTACGATGTTGTGCGGTCCGTGCCGGAAATCCATCGGGATGGCTGAACTATTCCGCGAAATTACCGGTATAAAGCTGGTAATATTTACCTTTTTCCGCAATCAGATCGTCGTGGGTGCCGCGCTCGATAATACGTCCCTGTTCCATAACCATAATGCAGTCGGAATTTTTTACCGTGGAAAGCCGGTGGGCGATGACAAAGGTAGTGCGGCCTTTCATCAGGGCGTCCATGCCGTTCTGCACCAGTTTTTCGGTGCGGGTGTCGATGGAGGAGGTGGCCTCGTCCAGGATCAGCGCCGGAGGGTCCGCCACGGCGGCGCGGGCAATGGCCAGAAGCTGCCGCTGTCCCTGGCTTAAATTGGCGCCGTCGCCGGTGAGCATGGTGTCATAACCGTTTGGCAGGCGGCGGATAAATCCGTCTGCGTTGGCCAGCTTCGCGGCGCTGATACATTCCTCGTCTGTGGCGTCCAGTTTTCCGTAACGGATGTTGTCCATAACGGTTCCGGTAAACAGGTGGGTATCCTGGAGCACGACGCCCAGGGAGCGGCGCAGATCTGGTTTTTTGATTTTATTGATGTTGATGCCGTCGTAGCGGATTTTTCCGTCGGCGATATCGTAGAAGCGGTTGATCAGGTTGGTGATGGTCGTCTTTCCCGCGCCAGTGGCTCCGACGAAGGCAATCTTCTGGCCGGGTTTCGCGTAGAGGCTGACGTTATGCAGAACGATCTTGTCGTCGGTGTAGCCGAAATCCACGTCGTCGAAGACCACGGCGCCTTCCTGTTTCACATAGGTGACGGTTCCCTCGGCTTTGTGCGGGTGTTTCCAGGCCCACAGGTTGGTCCGCACCGGGGATTCGCTCAGACGGCCGTCCGCTTCCTCTTTTGCGTTGACAAGCTCCACATAGCCTTCGTCTTTTTCCGGCTCCTGGTCCATCAGGTCAAAGACACGCTGCGCGCCGGCAGCGGCGTTGATGATAAAGTTCAGCTGCTGGCTGATCTGTGTGATGGGGTTGGTGAAGTTTTTGTTCAGGCCGACGAAGGTGATGACGGTGCCGATGGTGACGCCGGCAAGTCCGTTGATGCCCAGAATCGCGCCGATAATGGCTACCAGCGCGTAGCTGATCCAGCCGATGTTGGCGTTGACGGGCATCAGCAGGTTGGCGTAAGTGTTTGCCTTTTCCGCGCTGTTTCTCAGCGATTCATTGACTTTGTGGAAGTCGTCCATGGCAGCCTGCTCGTGGCAGAAGACCTTGACCACCTTCTGGCCGTCCAGCATTTCTTCGATAAAACCGTCCACTGCGCCAAGATCGATCTGCTGGCGGATATAGTATTTTGCCGACAGATGGGAGAATCTCGAGGTGACAAACAGCATGACGCAGGCAGTGAGCAAAGAGATAACGGTCAGCGCCGGGTTCAGCAGGAGCATGGTGACCAGCGTGGCGATCATGGAGGCCACGGAGTTGATGATCTGGGGAATGCTCTGGCTGAGCAGCTGCCGCAGGGTGTCCACGTCGTTGGTGTAGACGGACATAATGTCGCCGTGGGCGTGGGTGTCAAAGTATTTGATGGGCAGGGCCTCCATATTGCGGAACAGGTCGTCTCTTAAGTGAAGCATGGTGCCCTGGCTGACATTGACCATGATCCGGTTGTAGGTGAACGCGGTGATTACGCCTACCGCCATGATGCAGGCCAGGCGGAGCAGCTGGGAGGCTAACTGGGAAAAGTTGTCGGAGCCGGTGGACAGCATAGGGGTGATGTAGTCGTCAATCAGAGTCTGCGGGAAAGCGGAACTGACGGCAGTGGCCACGGCGGTGATCAGAATGCAGGCCACCACAATGCAAAATGGAATCTTATAGTAGTGAAGCATATACCGGACAACTCTGGCAATCAGCGAAGATGTGCCGGGCATTCCGGTTTTGGATTTCTTTTCGTTCATAGTAAGAAGTTCTCCTCTTAAAGATATGGATGAACGGAAGCTGTACCGTTCACATTTAAATTGGCTGGTCGAAGTCTCCGCCGCCTTCCATCTGGGAGGTGTAGATCTCCTGATAGATGGCGTTGGTCTTCAGCAGATTTTCGTGGG
>JAGHIA010000169.1 GCA_017887445.1 Fusicatenibacter sp. | reverse complement strand
GGGACAGCGCGAAAATGGTGGCGGAGGCGCGAAAAGACGGCGTTTCCATCTCCGCGGAGGTATGCCCCCATCATTTCACCCTCTCCACAGACGACATGGTCCAGGGCGACACCAATTATAAGATGAATCCGCCGCTGAGAACCAGGGAGGATGTGGAAGCGCTGAAGCAGGGACTGAAGGACGACGTGTTTGACGTGATTAGCACCGACCATGCGCCCCATGCCTTTGAGGAGAAGCAGCAGAGCTTCCAGAAAGCGCCTTTCGGGATCGTGGGACTGGAGACCAGCGTGGCGCTGACCATCACGGAGCTGGTGGATACGGGAATCCTGACGCCCATGCAGATGGCGGAGAAGATGAGCTACAATCCGGCCAGAATCCTGCACATGGAGCAGAAAGGTTCCCTGAAGCCGGGCAAGGACGCCGACGTGACCATCATCGATCCGGAAGAAACCTATGTCATCGACCCGAGAACCTTTGTTTCCAGAGGAAAGAACACACCGTTCGGCGGAAAAAAGGTAAAGGGCAGCGTGAAATACACCATCTGCGGCGGAAAGATCGTATACCAGGATAGAAAATAGAAAAACAGAACAAGAGAAAAACAGAAAACAGAGAAACAGAGAAACAGAGAAACAGGAGAACAGAGCAATGATCAATAAACTGATTGAGAAAATTAAAGCAACCAACGCGCCGATCGTGGTAGGACTGGACCCGATGCTGTCCTATGTGCCGGAGCATGTGCAGAAAAAAGCCTTTGCGGAGTACGGCGAGACACTGGAGGGAGCGGCAGAGGCGATCTGGCAGTTCAACAAAGCGATCGTGGACGCGACTTACGACCTGATTCCGGCAGTGAAGCCGCAGGTGGCCATGTATGAGCAGTTTGGCGTTCCTGGCATGGCTGCTTACGAGAAGACGGTTTCCTACTGTCAGGAAAAGGGCCTTGTGGTCATCGGCGATATTAAGCGCGGCGACATCGGTTCCACCTCCGAGGCTTACGCGGTGGGACATCTGGGCCACGTTCAGGTCGGCTCCAATTCCTATGCGGGCTTCCATGAGGATTTCGCCACGGTAAATCCGTATCTTGGCTCGGATGGCGTGAAGCCGTTCATCAAGGTCTGCAAGGAGGAGAAAAAGGGACTGTTTATTCTGGTAAAGACTTCCAATCCTTCCAGCGGAGAGTTTCAGGACCGTCTCATCGACGGACGCCCGCTGTATGAGTGGGTCGGCGAGCAGGTAGCCGCCTGGGGCGCGGACCATATGGGCGATTCCTACAGCTATATCGGAGCCGTAGTCGGCGCGACCTATCCGAAGATGGGCAAGGTGCTGAGAAGCATTATGCCGAAGGCATACATCCTGGTTCCGGGGTACGGCGCCCAGGGCGGACAGGGCAAAGACCTGGTACATTTCTTCAATAAAGACGGACTTGGCGCGATCGTAAATTCCTCCAGAGGAATTATTGCGGCCTACAAACAGGAGAAGTACGCGTCCTTCGGCGCGGAGAATTTCGCGGATGCTTCCCGCCAGGCAGTGATCGATATGGTGACGGATATCAGCACGGCGTTAGAGAGCGTCTGAAAATTGGCAGCAGTTCAGCCTTGCGGAACGATCATGACTGGGGCAGGCGGAATTGCTGCGAAACTTACGTTCTGTGAGAGGTGCGTAAAAATTTAAGACTCTGTAAGAGTGAGGAGAAGCAGTATGAAAATCAAAGAGTGTTGTAAGGTCATCAGCCAGGAATGTATCGCCAAAGATATTTACAGCATGTGGATCGCCACAGAGGCGATCGCCAGAGAGGCAAAGCCGGGACAGTTTATCTCTGTCTACACGAAGGATGAGAGCCGGCTGCTGCCGCGTCCGATCTCCCTTTGCGAGATCGACAGGGAAAAAGGCGCGCTGCGCATCGTTTACCGGATCGCCGGCAGCGGTACCCGGGAGTTTTCCAGACTCCGCGCCGGGGATACGGTCGATATCCTCGGGCCGCTGGGCAACGGATTTCCGCTGGAGGAGGCAGATGGAAAGCGTGTGATGCTCATGGGTGGAGGCATCGGCATTCCGCCGATGCTGGAGACGGCCAAGGCTCTTTCCGGCGAAAAGCTGATTGTCTCCGGATACCGGGACGAGCTGTTTCTGACCGACGAGCTGAACGCCGCCGGAACCCTTTATCTGGCCACGGAGGACGGCAGTGCGGGAACTAAGGGCAATGTGCTGGACGCAGTGCGGGAAAACCGGCTGCAGGCGGATGTGATCTTTGCCTGCGGTCCTACGCCGATGCTGCGGGCGATCAAGGCCTACGCCCTGGAAAACAAGATTCCCTGCTGGATTTCCATGGAGGAAAAAATGGCCTGCGGAATCGGCGCCTGTCTGGCCTGTGTCTGCAAGTCTGCGGAGGTGGACGGTCATTCCCTGGTTCACAATAAACGGATCTGCAAGGACGGTCCGGTATTTCCAAGCACGGAGGTGGAGTTATGATGAAGAAGGATGCGCTGCAGCTGGGCGTCAGCCTGGCGGGAGTGGAACTGAAAAATCCGGTGATGACCGCCTCCGGAACCTTTGGCTCCGGTGCGGAGTACAGCGAGTTTGTGGATCTGAACCAGCTTGGCGCGGTGGTGACAAAAGGTGTGGCCAACGTGCCCTGGCCGGGCAATCCCACGCCCAGGATCGCAGAGGTTTACGGCGGTATGCTCAATGCCATCGGCCTTCAGAATCCCGGAATGGAAATGTTCTGCAAGAGAGACCTGCCGTTTCTGAAGCAGTTTGATACGAAGGTGATCGTGAATGTCTGTGGAAAAAGTACGCGGGATTACTGTGAGGTTGTGGAACGTCTGGCGGACGAGCCGGCGGATCTTCTGGAGATCAATATTTCCTGTCCCAATGTGAAGGAGGGCGGCATTGCCTTCGGACAGGATCCAAAGGCGGTGGAGGCGATCACCCGGGAGGTGAAGCGCTACGCCAAACAGCCGGTGATCATGAAGCTCAGTCCCAACGTGACGGATATCACGGAGATGGCCCGGGCGGCGGAGAGCGGAGGCGCGGACGTGCTTTCGCTGATCAATACGCTGACGGGGATGAAGATTGATATTCACCGGCGCACATTCGCGCTGGCCAACAAAACCGGCGGCATGTCCGGCCCGGCGGTGAAGCCGGTGGCGGTGCGCATGGTCTACCAGGTGGCCCAGGCGGTGAAGGTGCCGATCATCGGTATGGGTGGTATCTCCAACGGGGAGGACGCGCTGGAGTTCCTTATGGCGGGCGCTACGGCGGTCTCCATCGGCACGGCGAATTTTGTCAATCCTTACGCTACCGTGGAGACGGTCCATGGGATCGAGGAGTATATGCGGACCTATGGGGTCAGCGATATCCACGAGCTGATCGGGGTTGTGAAGTAGGGCTGCGGTGGCAGCGGACGAAAGCAAAGCGGGACCGGCGGCTGACGGTTCCGGGGGCGGCTGCAAAGGCGCGGAAAATCTAAGCGCCCCAACGGGCCGCCGGACGGGTACCGGCGCAATTCGACAGGAATGCTTGATGCATTCCCGTCTCAGTGCGCCTCATTCTTTGGACGTGTGGTCCAAAGAATGACCCGTCCGGCGGCCCGTTGGGGCGCTGGAGCGTGTTTGAAAATTGCTTTCTGCAAGATGTACGTCACAGTTTGCGGAGAATCTGTCTCAAAATCGGGAGGCGTAGCGGGCTACGCTGACTGATTTTGAGGCAGATTCTCCGCAAAGTGGGGCGTGCAGATTGCAGGAATGAATTTTCAAACACGCTCACAGATTTTCTCGCGCCTTTGCAGACGCTCCCCGGAACCGTCAGCCGCCGATCCCGCTTTGCTTTCTGGTGCTTGGCCATGCGCAGCGTTTTGGGTGGTGGGAGATTAAGGGCGGTGGGGTGTGGTAGAAGCGTGGGGTACGGCTGGCGGAGTGTAGGGTAAGGTAAGGGTTGGTGGAGTTAGGGGAGGTCTGTTGTGAGTGGACTGTGTGCCAGAGGTATGTGGTTAGTGTTGGTGAGAGTGAAGGTTTGAAATTATATTCGGTTATTCTGTAAAGATATAAGCTGGATGTTCTGTTGATTGCAGTGGTTTCATGTGTGTAATGTTATGTGATTTTGGTTTTTGACGGGGGAGAGTTGACGGAAATTTGATTTTTTAAACTGTACCCCTTGTCAAGGACATTTTGAATTAGTGTAGTGCCTATTTTTTAGACACCTACACAAAAGTGATATCCCTGATTTCGGACATTCCTTTGTTTGGGT
>JAGHIA010000168.1 GCA_017887445.1 Fusicatenibacter sp. | reverse complement strand
CTCCAAATGAAAAACCGACTTCTGCCGTTAAGTCCAGTATACACCCAAACTTACGGCTTGTAACGCCCGGCATCGACAAAGTTTCATTCATGGTGGTGCCGGAAATCTCGGGCATGGGGGTTTGCTATCCAAAAGTCTTGAGCTGTGAAAATCATTGTAAATACAGGATTTTCCGCCCATTATGACACTTATGAAATCAATGATTTTTGTCGCTTTGATACCCAAATGATGCCCAGATATCTTATAGAGATACAAGCAGATGTAAAGAAATATCATAATTATCGAGGGCGAAAGTACTCGTTGCTTTCGTTTACTGCCATACAAGTACAAATGGCTATGCTGTTTCTCTAAAAGCAAAGAGGCCATAGAAAGAATTACGATTTTGTACTATAATGATAAAAACATTAACTTTGGAGGATTGTTATGAAATTTGTGCTGAATAATTATCATAGAAATATATCTGACGAAGAATTTATTACAGATGTTCGTAATACTGCCATGAAACTAAATAAAAACACTTTAACGGGTGAAGAGTATAACAAATATGGCACTTACCATTCTTCTAGTTTAACGAGAAGATTTGGCTCTTGGAAGGTAGTGTTAGAAAAGTGTGGACTCGAAACAAAGGGGCACAATTTTAAATATGCCTTGACAGATGAAGACGTTATTGCGGATTTAAAAAGGGTTGCTGCTATATATCAATCTTTAAGTTTAACCGCTAAGGAATATTCTAAATACGGCAAGTATCACAGTTCTACCTTAATTAGGCGTTACGGAACATGGAACGCCATATTGAAACTTGCTGGAATGGAATTAAACTTAAATCGCAACTTTTCAAAAGAAGAAATGTTTGAAGAAATCGAGCGAGTTTGGGTGATGCTTGGTCGCCAGCCAACGACAACCGATATAAAAAACGGAATATCAACTTTTTCATTGCAAAGCTATGCTCGTCGTTTCGGAGGCTGGAGAAGTGCTTTACAGGCATTTGTTGACTATATTAATACCGAAGAAACAGAAGCAGTAGAAGATGTTGCGTTAATAGAAAACTCTACTACATCAAACAAAAACAAGTCTGTTGCGGAGAAAATTGCAATACCACGTAAAACAAGTAGAGATATTAATTTGCGATTACGTTTCATAGTAATGCAACGTGATAACTTTAAGTGCTGCGCTTGTGGTGCTTCCCCTGCAACAACTCCCGGTGTCGAGTTACATATTGACCATATTATTCCGTGGTCAAAAGGTGGAGAAACTACCATTGATAATTTACAAACTTTGTGTAGCAAGTGTAATTTAGGTAAGAGTGATTTGTTGTAATTCACTTTCAATTTTGCAAGGATTTGGGGTTAACCCAACAAGCAAAAACAACAACTACGAAAAGTTATAAAGGGATTTCCGTCTATAAAATTAATAAAAAATCATGTGACAAAAAGGTAACAGTTCAGCCTGTCACTATCTCGCCAGGTGTTTTCGCATAGAATGTGCGAAAATCCCGAGACCTGCAGCGCGAAGCGTGTAATAGTTTAGCAAGGCTGAACTGTTACACAAAAAGCAACGATCTGTAACTATTCTGCTGGTTGAATAGCTACAACAACCCGTCACTATTCACAGCAGCCGCAAACATTTGATGTTTACGGCCGTGAGAACGTGCTTCAGGTGTGGAGCGGATTCCGTTCGCGAAACAGGTTTCTATTGGAGCCGCGAAGGTACTGTGAACAGTAGCAACGATTCAGTTGGTTGGACGGTTACCGTGATCGCTCTTTGTCTCCAGCGGAATATAGATCTCCTGGTCGGTCTCCATACAGTAGACAGCCAGCCTGCCGCCGAAGACGCAGCCGCAGTCAATGGCGATATGATGGTTCCGTTTGATCACCGTTCCCTCGTTTCCCGGCTCCTCCAGGGTAGGCGTGTGTCCGGTGATCGTAAATTTGTCATGAAAATAAGTTTTGTCATAATCTGCCCGGGAAAATAAAATCTGCGTCACAGAAAAATCCTCCACGGACATTCCCTCGGAAAAAGGCTCCAGTCCTCCGTGGACCAGGAGAAATTCCTTCTTGCCGACACGCACTTCCTCATATAAAGAAAATTCCCCCAGATAATCCATCACATCCGCCTGCTCATCGGCAGACAGCGCCTGAAACTCCCGGGCCGTGCTGCCGCCTCCGTTCTGCATCCACTCCATATATTTTTCCATCTTGTCCATGGTCAGGTATGTTTCCGCGTTTTCCGCGGTAATCTCTACGCAAAGCTCCTTCAGAACGCTGAGAGCCATAAACTCGTGGTTCCCGATCAGCGGGATCACGTTGGGTCTGTGCATCATATCCTGCAGCACTTTGATGGAGGCATACCCCCGGTCGATACAATCCCCCAACACATAAAGGATGTCGCTGCCGCTGAAATCGATTGCTTTCAGCGCTTTGCGGTATTCGTTGTAACATCCATGAATATCACTGATAACGTAGTGCATGACCTTTCTCCCTGAAATTGAAATTGTTTACGGTTTTTATCTTTTTCTGTAAAGCTATCATACCGCCGCGGCGGGAGAAAATGCAAGGGGAAACAGCTGTAACAGTTCAGCGTTGCTGAGCTATTACACGCTTCGCGCTGCAGGCCTCGGGATTTTCGCACATTTTGTGCGAAAACACCTCGCGGGATAGTGGCAGGCTGAACTGTTGCAAACAGCCGCATTGTTACATTCGAAACATATTGCCGTACCCCCTTGCGCAGAGATATAATAAAAGTATTGAAAACTGCTGCGCTATTTTCCGTGGCGCCGCGGAGAAAACGGAAGGAGAAACAAATGACTACAGATATGACGCGGGGAGCCATCATACCGCAGATAACAAAATTTACGATTCCGCTGGTGCTGGGAAATCTGTTCCAACTCACCTACAACGCGGCGGATTCCGTGATCGTAGGGAAATTCATCGGAGACGACGCGCTGGCGGCTGTGGGAACCGCAGGCCCGATCATGAATATGGTGATTCTGTTTATCAGCGGCATGTGCATGGGCGCCGGAATCCTGATGAGCACGCATTATGGGGCGAAAGATTACGGCCTTTTGGAGCGGCAGATCAGCACATCCATGCTGGGCGGACTGGGATTTTCCGCGTTGGTGTCCGTCCTTCTGATCGTGCTGGCACATCCGCTGCTGGAACTGCTGCAGGTCCCAGCGGACATCATCGGAGCGTCGAAAGGCTACCTGAGGATTATTTTTCTGAGACTGATGTTCACCTTCATCTACAATTTCTTTTCCAATACGCTGCGGGCCTTGGGAGACAGCCGCGCGCCCCTTTATTTTCTGATGATCAGCGCGTTGTTCAACGTGATCGGAGATCTGTTTTTTGTCGTGGCGCTGGACTGGGGCGTTTCGGGGAGCGCGGTGGCCACGGTGCTCAGCGAGATGCTGTGCTGTCTGTTCTGCCTGATCTACATTAAGAAAAAGGTTCCGCTTCTGTGTCTTGGGAGAAAATGGCGGGTTTTTGACGCCTCCATTTTATGGAAAACCTTCAACTACGGGATTACAAGCGCGCTTCAGCAGATGTGTGTCCAGCTGGGGAAAATCTGTGTGCAGACGGTGGTGAATGTGCAGGGCGTCGCGTTTATCGCGGCGTTTACCGCCATCAACCGGGTGGATGATTTTGCCATGACCCCGCAGCAGAACATCGCCCATGCCACGACGACCTTTATGGCCCAGAACCGGGGCGCGGGAAATATCCGGAGAATGAAGCAGGGATTTCTGTCCTCGGTGGTGATCCAGCTGGCGTACACAACGGCAGTGGCGGTGCTGGTTTTCTTTGGGGCGCGGCCGATCATGCAGCTGTTTGTCAGCGACGGCTCTGTGGAAGTGACCGATCTGGGGGTTTCCTATCTGCGGCTGATCGCGGTGATGTATGTGATGCCGGCGGCGACGAACACCATTCAGGGTTTTTTCCGGGGACTGGGCGACCTTAAGGTTACGCTGATCAGTACGATTCTGAATATGTCGGCGCGTTTCTTCTCCGCGTGGCTGATGATCCATAGGATGCACGGCGGATTCGACCGGCTGGCGTGGGCGAATTTTTTTGGCTGGGTGGCGATGCTGGCCCTGCAGATCCCGATGATCACATACCGGTGGAGGCATTGTGGAAAGGAAGGAGGGAAATAGCGGGAATAAATTTTCAAACACACTCCAGAGGAGAGAGCATGGGAAATAGAATGGAGGAAGAAGTGGCGGAAGAAATAACGGAAGAAATAACGGAAGAAATAACGGGAAGAAAAGAAATGATAGCAGAAGTGCTGTTCAGTGAAGGCGAAGCAATGGCAATGAAAATGGCAAAGCATATACAACTGTACGGCAGAGTGGAAGGGCCGTCTTCCCTTTGGGTTTTAAGCAAAGAGGAACCGCCCGAAAAGGAGGAAGACAGGTGGCTTGAAGGAAGCACAGAGGATGTGGTATGCCTTTGCTATCGCTTGGATATTGGAGAGCTGCGAGAGGAGCTTGACAGTATTACCAGAAGAAGAATGCTTTTATCCATGTATGGGAAGGGTAAGGGCCAGGGATCAGGCGGGCGAAACGCAGAAAAAACACGGGTTTTCGGGATAAATGATAATGGGAAATTAACAGAGCGTTGCCAGCAGATGGAACGTCTGAAGGAGTTTTTGGAGCGGGGATATACGATCAGGATCTGGTACAGCGACGCGCCGTATTCCCGCTGCGGCCTGTATCATTTGTGCCATGTATTGGAAACCTACGAGAATAAGATCCGGGTGGTCAGGCTGCCGGAGTATGTGGTGAGAGGAGCGTGTATCGTTTGCTATAGAAGCTGGGAAGAGGTTGCGGCGGAAGAATTTGCCGGATTTCTGGAGGGGGAAAGGGAGCTGACGACTCAGGAGCTTCGTCTGTATGCGTCTTTATGGCGGGAGCTGGTGGAGGATAACAGTCCGCTTCGCGTTATGGTAAACGGCAGGATCCTTGGCGTGCCGGAGGATTTTTATGACTTTATGCTCTGGAACAGGCTGAAGGACCAACCGGTGAGGGAGTATGAGTTACTCGGGGATGTGATCGGGCATTATCAGGATCGTGCGGGAGACTGGTGGTTTGCGCGGAGGATTCAGCATTGGATTGACAAGGGAAGGATAAAGGTGCTGGAGGAGGCGGACGGGGAGTATGGGAGAATGCTCTGCAGAGCGGAGGCAATTATCTAAGACACTGTTTGGAGGAGGATAACAATGACAAAAGAAACGATCGAGCAGGTATTAAAATTCAGAGACGACAGAGACTGGAAGCAGTTTCATAATCCAAAGGATCTGGCCATATCCATCAGTCTGGAGGCGGCGGAGTTACTTGAAATTTTCCAGTGGAGCGCAGAGGATGTCTGGTGCAAAGAGAAGAAAGAAAAAATCAGGGAAGAACTGGCGGATGTATTGAATTACTGTATTTTGATGGCGGATACCTGCGGATTGGATATGGATGAGATCGTTCAGGAGAAAGTCCGGAAAAATGCAGTAAAATATCCGGTGAAAAAATATCCGGTTGTTACGCTCTGCGGAAGCACCCGGTTTAAGGATGCCTTTCTGCAGGCCCAAAAAGAATTGACATTGAAAGGAAATATCGTGCTTTCCGTAGGTTCCTTTGGACATTCCGGAGATTCCGAGGTCTGGGAGGGCATGAACGAGGGAACTCTGACAAAGACGAAGGAAATGCTGGACGATATGCACAAGAGAAAAATTGATATGGCTGACCGTATTTTTGTGATCAATGTGGGCGGATATATCGGGTCCAGTACCAGATCCGAAATTGCGTATGCAAAAGCGCAGGGGATTCCTGTTGATTATCTGGAACCGTAGCAAATAAAGTAGCGGAGAAAGTAGCAAATAAACGCTTTGGGTAATACAATGCTTTTCATAAATAATTGAAAGGAACCAATGACATGAATTTAGGTATAAGATTTTGATATTGAAAAGAGGATTATATTGTAAGGATTGGTTCAAATAAGACCGAATATTGGGAAATCAAGGGAAGGAAAGATTCTCTGTGCAGATCTGTAGGGGTAACTAAGATGAATTACAAAATATTAATCGCCGATGACGATACAGAACTGGTTAAAATGCTGCGGACATTTTTTGAATTCAGAAGCTATACGGTGATTACAGCATCCGATGGAGCGGAGACGCTGAAAATGGTTGGAAGGAAGCCGGATATTATTTTGCTGGATATCAATATGCCCAGAGCCGACGGTATTGAAGTGTGTCAGAGGATTCGCGACAAAGTATCCTGTCCAATTCTTTTTCTGACTGCCAGAGCCGATGAACAGGATCGCGTAAACGGCCTTATGTCGGGCGGCGACGACTACATTCTGAAACCATTTAGCCTAAAGGAGCTGGAAGCCCGGATCATCGCGCATCTGAAACGGGAAGAGCGCCGGCAAAAGAAATCCACGTATCGTTTTCAAGGCGATCTGTCCATCGACTATTCGGCCAAAACCGTTCAAATCATGGGGCAGGATATTGAACTGACAAAACTTGAATACGGAATTATAGAATTTCTTTCGATGAACCCGGGAGTTGTCTACGATAAAGAGCGGATTTACGAGAAAGTTTGCGGATACGATGGAGAGGGGGATAGCCGGGTAATCACGGAACTGATCCGGCGCATCCGGAAAAAACTGCAGAAGTACACAGATACGGAATATATCGAAACAGTCTGGGGGATGGGATACCGATGGGAAAAATAAGAGAGAAGGTCAGAAATCTTTCTGTCAGAAAGACAATCCTGTTGTATTTGGCCGTGAGTCTGTTCATAAGTTTTCTTTTATCTGCCTATGTTGCATGGGCAGCCTCCGGACTCCAGGAGCAGATCTGGTGGAAGTATACGGATGAAGATATCTATTTTGCGGCGGTTGAACTGGAAAATGAAGGTTATATGGCGCAGATTCCCCGCCCGCAAGGTTACGAAATGAGCCGTATCGATCATGGCATATCCGAGGCTTGCGATTTTCTGCAGACCTATTCCGTACTGGTATTCTCTGTTGCCGGAAGCTGTGTCTCCGTATTTCTTTTTTACAGAAATAAACTAAAGAAACCCATTGAGGAATTGGAAATGGCTTCCCAGAAAATCGCGGACAATGATCTGGATTTCAGGATCACTTATGAAAACAGAGATGAAATGGGACATCTGTGCCATGAATTTGACCGTATGCGTGGACAGCTGGAAGAAAATAACCGAAAGCTCTGGCATATGATCGAGGATGAGAGGGCGCTGCGATCGGCAATCGCCCATGATATCCGCTCACCGCTTTCTGTTCTCAAAGGTTATCAGGAAATGTTGCTCGACTATTTTCCGGATGGAACCATTGACAGGGAAAGGACTGTGGAAATGCTGCAGGAAGGCATGAAACAGATATGCCGCATGGATGTTTTTATTGATTCCATGCAAAAAATGAATAGCCTGGAACATAGAATACTGAAAGCGGAACAGATCTCTTCTGTACAGCTTGAAAAAGATATCCAAAGAGAGCTGGATATTCTGGGAAAGGAAAAAAGAATCCATTTGCGGGTATGCGAAACAGACGAAAGCTTCTGCGGAGATCAGGAAGTGATTCTGGAGGTCTTGGAGAATTTATTATCCAACGCAATCCGCTATGCCCGGGAGCGGATCGATATAAAAGTGTCTCTGACTTCTGAAGTGCTGACGCTTTCCGTACAGGATGACGGAAATGGATTTTTGGAGGATGTTGACAAAGTAACCAGCGCTTTTCATCAACAAAACATCAAAGACAGCCTGACGCACACCGGGATGGGGATGTATCTTGCCCGCTTGTACTGTGAGAAGCATGGAGGGAAACTGTTGCTGGAAAATGAGGGATCGGGCGGCGCTGTTGTCACCGCTGTATTTCATCGGATCGCGTAAGCGGTCCGTTTTTTTGCCGTTGTCTTTTTGTTGTTATTTTGCATTTACAATAAGGATAACAAAAAGAAAGAGGTGACGCTTATGAAAGCAATAATACGGCGGGAAATTCTCAATTACCTGAAAAGGCCGCTGTTCTGGATCGCCATTGTAATTGTGATATCTGGTGTCTTTGGGCAGTTGAAACCTTATCTGGATATCCATTACATCACCGTGGAAGATGAGTTAAAAAGCGACTATCCGGAAACGGTCCACGAGGGCGAGGTTTTTGAAGGGTATGTTCCTGTAGGTGCGGAAGAACACAGAAAACTTTGGGACCATGCCATCGAGGAGAGTCTGATTTCAGACTTTGGCATGAGCGGTGACGAGGCATCCGGTATCATTCGGAAAATGAGTGGAATGGAACTTGGCGAAGCCTGCCGCTATCTGGAAGATGCGTACAGATATTATGGCGCGGAATCTGTATGGGAAGATACGGCTTATTGTAAAGGAACAATGGATGAAATCAATGCTTATATCAGAGAAGAACTGGAAGAACATCCGTTTTCCTGGTATTTTTCCAGAAAATTTGCAGATTTCGCAGGGCTGTTTATGGGATTTACGGCAACGATCCTGCTTGCCGTACTCTTTATGCAGGATATGAGAAAGAATACCTATGAATTGCTGCATACAAAACCGATCAGCGCCGCGCAGTACGTCATTGGAAAAGTTGCGGGAGGGTTCCTGATCAGCCTTCTGATCCTCGCGATATTAAATCTGGTATTCTGGGCAATCTGCATGATTTGTACCAGCGGCAGCGGCTTTGAGATACGGCTGACGGACTTTCTTCTGGCAACCTGCCAGTATATTTTGCCGAATATGTTAATGATTGTATGTGTATATACGATCGCGGCGCTTTTGTTTAAGAATCCGCTTCCTGCCGTTCCGCTTTTGGTCCTGTATATGATTTATTCAAATATGGGCGGACAAAATGCGGAAGGTGTTTACGGATATTTCGGACGGCCGCTGGCAATCATGGTTCGCTTTCCGGGTAATTTCTTTGACGTAACGCCGCCGCCGCTGGCAATGGTAAATCAGATCTGTCTTCTGATTGCTTCAGCGGTGATCATTCTCATTGGAATACAGCTTTGGAGGAGGCGAAGGATATGATAAGGACAGAAAGAAAAATCAGTCTCCCGGCATATAAGCTGGCATACGCTTTTTGCTTTGTTGTGATATTAAGCCTGATCCGCGGTATCAGTTTTTCTTATGAAATTGGCGTTGCGATGGAAGCGCCTATGGCAATCCTTGCTTCTGTGTTCTGCGCGGACACTTATACCCAGGAAATCACTTCCAGGCGTTTTGAGATACACCGCCTGTATCCCATGGAAAAGCGTATTCGTTCAATGATACTGCGAATGGTAGTCCAAGAGGCTGTCCTCTTTGCATTCAGTGGGGTTGGCTATGGAATGTTTTTTCTCTTTCAGAAACCGTTTTCCCTGTATAAAAGCGGTCAAAGCACGGAATCCGAGCTTCAAATGTTCCTTTTATTCTTAGTGGCAATGGCGGTTACTCTGTGGTTTTGGGGCATGTTGTCAAATCTTTTGGCTTGTCTGTTCCGGAATATGTGGATTGGTATCGGATGCAGTATTGGCCTTTGGATTGTGACAAACTCGGCTTTTGGAGAAAACGTATTTGGCAGATGGAACCTGTTTTCTTATACCTTTCGAAATATATCAGACAGCCAGGATTTCGACTGGCTATATGGAAAAACATTCTGCCTGTTCCTGTGCGTGCTGCTGACGATGCTTGTGCCGAAAATAATGAAGAAAAGAGGTTGAAATCTATGAGTATTAAAATCAATGATCTGACGGTGACATTTAAAAATAAAGTGACGGCGATTGACCATGCCGATCTGGAAATACCGAAAGGGGTATTTGGTCTTCTGGGTGAAAATGGAGCCGGAAAAACTACTTTAATGAGAGTGCTCACCACAGTCCTTGCCCCAACCAGCGGCACGGTAAGCATGGACGGGGTCCTTTACTGCGAAGCAAATTACCCGAAGATCCAGCGGCAGATTGGCTATCTTCCCCAGGAGATTGACTTGTATCCCGGTCTGACGGTTTGGGAATGTCTGGAATATATGGGAGATCTTTCCGGTGTACCAAAAGAGGAGTGCCGAAAACGTATCCAGTATTATCTTGAAAAAACAAGTCTGGCAGAACATCGGAAGAAAAAAATGAGGCAGCTCTCCGGAGGTATGAAGCGAAGGGTCGGTCTGGTACAGGCGCTTTTAAATGAGCCCAAATTTCTGATCGTGGACGAACCGACCACCGGACTTGATCCGGAGGAACGGATCCGCATCCGGAACCTTCTGGTGGATTTTTCAGAAAACAGAACCGTTCTTTTTTCCACCCATGTGGTAGAGGATCTGGCGGCGGTCTGCAATCAGCTTGCGGTCATGAAAAAGGGCCGGTTCTTATATGCCGGAAGCATGAAGGAACTGGTCAGAGCAGCCAGGGGACACGTTTGGGTTTGCCGGCTTCGCGATGAAGTACAGGCACGGGAGATTGAAAAAAAGTACCATATCTCATCGAAGCAATTATCGGAAGACGGCGTACAGATAAGATTGATCAGCGAAGAAGTGCCGGACATAGATTGTGTTTCTGTGGAACCTACGCTGGAGGATGCGTACATTTATATTTCTGGACAGCGGGATTTTCGGTAATTGTTCAGCGTTGCTGAACTATTACACGCTTCGCGATGCACAGAAACTGCACTTCATGTAGTTTCGCGCTGCAGGCCTCGGGATTTTCGCACATCTTGCGGAAAAACACCTCGCGAGATAATGAAAGGCTGAACTGTTATGGCACCACTGTGTAATTTTAGTGAAAGTATTGCTTTTGTACGCACAATGCAATATAATAGAGATAACGAAATAATTTTATGAAAGGGGTTTATCTCTATGGCAAAATCAGCTAATTTATATATAAGAATAGAGCCAGATGTGAAAGAACAGGCTGAGAGCATTTTATCGGCACTGGGTATTCCGGCGTCAAACGCTATCAATATGTTTTATAAACAAATTATTATGTGCCGCGGACTTCCTTTTGATGTAAAAATCCCGACGGAAAAACCTCTTAACATGGCTGCCTTGTCTGAAGAACAATTCCATGCGGAACTCGAGAAAGGGTATGCGGATATGAAAGCAGGACGTACAAAGGACGCACGACAAGCCTTCGCTGATATTCGTAAAGACTATGGCCTATGATGTTTACAGTAAAACTATCAGAACAGGCAGATAAAGATTTCTCCACAAAAAATGATAGCGGACAATAAAACAAAACTTTATATTGCTTTGAGAAGCGGTTAATCTTTTACGATGGACCGCTTTTCTTTGGTAATAAGATGTGCCACCCTTTGATTTTACAGGGATTGCAAAAATATCAAAAAACATTAGCACTCGCCTCTTGACAGTGCTAACAAATAGTGTTATAGTCTGCGTAGAACAAAAAGACATCTATCACATCCCGCGCAATGTTCAGACACGCGCCAGGGTGTGACCCAACCATACAAGGAGGTTGAAGTCATGAATATCAGCAAATTTACGCAGAAATCTCTGCAGGCTGTTCAGGATCTGGAAAAGACCGCCTATGATT
>JAGHIA010000167.1 GCA_017887445.1 Fusicatenibacter sp. | reverse complement strand
GGATCAGTCAACAGCAGAACTGGAAGAGAGTATTGCAAACGTCGAGGAAATCAACCGTAAGGTTCGCGCAAATCTGGACAAGGAAAAAGCTGAGGATGATGCAAGAGAATACCGGAAGCAGTATCAGCAGCTCACAAAGCGGATTGAGAATCTGCGAAATGATAAAACAAACCTGTTAAATTCCGTAGATCTTCCTCTTCCGGAATTATCTGTGAAAGAGGGAGAACTGATCTATAAGGGACAGAAATGGGACAATATGTCCGGTTCTGATCGTCTGAAAGTATCAACGGCGATTGTCCGGAAACTGAATCCAGAATGTGGATTTGTCCTGATGGACAAGCTGGAACAGATGGATCTGGATACTCTCAGAGAATTTGGACAGTGGCTGGAGCAGGAAGGACTGCAGGTTATTGCAACTCGGGTATCTACCGGAGGAGAATGCGCGATTATTATCGAAGACGGATATGTGGTTGGCCAGGATCATCCTGAGCCACCGAAAAAAGAATGGAAGGCAGGTACATTTTAATGGAAATTACAAGAGGAAAGATTCCATGTGCAAAGAAAGTCGTTGTTTACGGTCCGGAAGGAATCGGAAAATCAACATTCGCCAGTAAATTCCCGGAGCCCGTGTTTATTGACACAGAAGGAAGTACAAAAGATATGGACGTGGCGCGGCTTCCGGCGCCCAGCAGCTGGAACATGCTGCTGGAAGAAGTACGGTATGTGCTGGATAACCCACAGGTATGCAAGACACTGGTAATTGATACTGCGGACTGGGCAGAACAGTTATGCTCGACATCTGTTTGCGATAAGTACCAGAAATCCGGGATTGAGGATTTTGGATATGGAAAAGGTTATGTATTCCTCCAGGAGGATTTTGGAAAGCTTCTGAATCTCCTGACAGATGTTGTTGAACAGAAGAAGATTAATGTTGTGCTTACTGCTCATGCAAAAATGCGGAAGTTCGAACAGCCGGACGAGATGGGAGCATATGACCGGTGGGAAATGAAGCTGAGTAAGAATGTCGCCCCGATGGTCAAGGAATGGGCTGATATGGTCTTGTTCGCAAACTATAAGACCCATGTGGTCAAAGTAGACGGTAAAAATAAGGTACAGGGCGGACAGCGTGTCCTGTATACCACACACCATAGCTGCTGGGATGCGAAGAACCGGTATGCGCTTCCGGATGAAATTCCATTTGAGTATGGAGCTATCTCGCAAATTTTTGAAGATTTGGCAGGTACATATACCGTTGAACCTACGGCATCAAGCGTCAGTACTTCGCAGCCCGTTACCAGAACAGGAACAACCGAATCTACGCCGGCAGCGCAGCCTGCAAAAGAAACGCCACCACAGACATCTGATCATGATGTATCAGCAGCCATGAATGAGCCGGCGCAGTTAAGTATGGACCTGAATGAGCCAGCATCATCAGCATCCGAGGAATTCTCGGTTGATCCAAGGGTCCCCAAGCATCTTCGGGATCTGATGATTGCTAACCATGTGTGTGAGTGGGACATTGAGAATGTCGTAGAGGCCCGCGGATATGTACCGGAAGGTACCAAGATCTGGGAGTACGATACCGTCAATCCAGGGATTGTGGATGGTCTGTTGGTAGCATCCTGGGATCAGGTATATGCAGCGATTAAAGAGATGAAAGAAAAGCAGGAAATTCCATTTAATTAAGGAGGACATTTAATATGAGCATGAATGAAGAAAACGGAAGAGAACTCGGATGGGATGATACCATCACAAAAGATTCTGACAATTTTGAACCAGTGCCAGCCGGAGACTATGACTTCACGATCGACCATTATGAAAGAAGCCGCTCAAAAGGTGAGGGAAAACTCCCGCCCTGCAATATGGCAGTGGTATATTTTGTGATTCATGATCGTGATCGTGAAGTTACAGTGCGCGAGAATTTTGTGCTGCACTCATCACTGGAATGGAAACTTTCTGAGTTGTTCCGCAGCATCGGAATGAAGAAAGAAGGGGAACCGCTCCGTATGAATTGGGCGGACATTCCGGGCAAAAAGGGGAAAGCAAAAGTTGGTCTCAAACCAGGCCTCAAAGATCCGAACAAGCAGTTCAATTACATCGAAAAGTTATATCCGTATGAAGCACCGAAATTTCAGCCTGGGAGATTTTGATCATGGAACTGAGACCATACCAACAGGAGGCAAAGGACGCAATCTTTGAGCAGTGGGACAGCGGCGTTAAAAAAACGCTGCTGGTCCTTCCCACAGGATGCGGAAAAACGATCGTTTTCGCAAAGGTCACAGAAGACTGTGTACGGAAAGGTAATCGAGTTTTGATCCTGGCGCACCGGGGAGAGCTGCTGGAGCAGGCAGCCGATAAAATACAAAAATCAACCGGACTCGGATGTGCTGTGGAAAAAGCAGAACAGTCCTGCCGTGGTAGTTGGTTCCGAATCGTTGTGGGATCCGTACAAACACTCATGAATTCAAAACGCCTGTCGCAGTTCTCGGAAAATTATTTTGACACCATCATCATTGACGAGGCACATCATTGTATCTCTGACAGCTATCAGAGGGTTTTAAAACATTTTCCAGATGCGAATGTCCTTGGCGTTACGGCTACTCCGGACCGCGGAGATATGCGGAATCTCGGGCAGTATTTTGAATCATTGGCGTATGAATATACACTTCCAAAAGCAATCAAGGAAGGGTATCTCTCACCGATCAAGGCGCTGACGATCCCGCTGAAAATTGATATGAGCGGCGTGGGCGTTCAGGCTGGAGATTTTAAGGTGGGAGATATTAGCACAGCGCTGGATCCATACCTGGAAAGTATTGCTCAGGAAATGGAGAAATACTGCCGGGATAAGAAAACAGTGGTATTTCTTCCACTTGTGAAGACCAGTCAGAAATTCCGTGATCTGCTGAATGAACATGGATTCCAGGCTGCAGAAGTCAATGGGAGCAGCGATGATCGGGCACAGATCCTGAAAGACTTTGAGGACGGACGATATAACGTGCTGTGTAACAGTATGCTGCTGACAGAGGGATGGGATTGTCCATCGGTTGATTGTATCGTGGTACTGCGGCCGACAAAAGTACGGAGCCTGTACTGTCAGATGGTAGGCCGTGGAACGCGGCTTTCTCCAGGGAAAGATCATCTCTTGTTACTAGATTTCCTGTGGCACACAGAGCGACATGAACTGTGCCATCCGGCATCATTGATCTGCGAGAGTGAAGAAGTAGCACAGAAAATGACAGAAAACCTGGAAAAAGAAGCCGGCTGTCCGGTAGATATCGAAGAAGCAGAAAAAACAGCGTCAGAAGATGTTGTTGCGCAACGCGAAGAAGCACTGGCGAAACAGCTGTCAGAAATGAAACGGCGAAAAAAGAAACTGGTGGATCCGCTCCAGTTTGAAATGTCTATCCAGGCGGAAGATCTGTCAGGATACGTACCATCGTTCGGATGGGAAATGGCACCGCCATCTGATAAGCAGAAAAATACTCTGGAAAAACTGGGGATTCTTCCGGATCAGATCGAAAATGCAGGAAAGGCAGCCAAAATCCTGGACAGGCTGGACAAGCGTCGCCAGGAAGGACTTACTACACCAAAGCAGATCAGATTCCTGGAAGGACGCGGATTCCAGCATGTGGGTACCTGGCAGTTTGAGACGGCCAGAAAATTGATCGACCGGATCGCAGCCAATGGATGGCGGGTGCCAGCGGATATTATTCCAGCGGAATATAAAGGAGCGTAAATATGGAGCAGAAAACGGATCTTCTGGAAATTTTGAATTATATAGATCCTGCCGGGCTGGACTATCAGGACTGGGTCAATGTAGGCATGGCGCTGAAACAGGAAGGTTACTCAGCTGCAGACTGGGATGCGTGGAGCCAGAGAGATTCTGGCAGATATCATCATGGAGAGTGCGAACGTAAGTGGAACACCTTTCGGGGCAGTGCAAGCCCGATCACGGGTGGAACGCTGGTGCAGATGGCTATGGAAGCCGGCTGGGCGCCTGAGTATGGCCATGAACTGGAGTGGGACGATACGATACAGACGGACAGTGACCGGGTAGTGATCGATAAAAACTGGATCGAGGGCCGAGAAGTGCAAGAACCCCGGCACTGGGATCCTGCCGGCCAGCTGATCCGGTATCTGGAAACATTATTTGAATCCGGCGAGAATGTTGGATATGTCGTCAAAAGCTGGAAAAACGAAAAGGGGAAATATGTACCGCAGAATCGCGGAAACTGGGATCGGACAGCCGGTCAGTTGATCGAAGCATTATCCAAATGTAATGGAGACATCGGGTCTGTGATCGGTGACTACGACCCGGAAGGCGGTGCATGGATCAGGTTCAATCCGCTGGATGGAAAAGGTGTCAGGAACGAGAATGTATCAGATTTCCGGTATGCGTTGGTTGAGTCTGATGATATGGAAATTGAAAAGCAGAACGCGATTCTGCGTGAATTGGAACTCCCCATTGCCTGCCTGGTACATTCCGGCGGAAAGAGCCTGCACGCGATTGTACGTATTGATGCTGCAGATTATACGGAGTATCGAAAACGCGTTGATTATCTCTATGATGTATGCCAAAAAAACGGCATAAAGGTGGACACGCAGAATAGAAATCCTTCACGGTTATCTCGCATGCCTGGCGTAGAGCGGTCCGGAAAAAAGCAGTTTCTGGTTGACACCAACATCGGAAAAGCGTCCTGGAATGAATGGCAGGAATGGATCGAGAGCGTGAATGATGATCTTCCGGATCCGGAGAGTCTGGACAGTGTATGGGATGATATGCCGGACCTGGCTCCATGCCTGATCAAGGATGTACTTCGGAAAGGCCATAAGATGCTGATCGCAGGACCATCAAAAGCAGGAAAATCATTTCTGCAGATCGAGTTATGCGTAGCCATCGCGGAAGGCGAAAAGTGGCTGCAGTGGCCATGTGCTCAGGGACGTGTCTTATATGTCAATCTGGAACTGGACAGAGCCAGCTGTCTGCACAGGTTTAAGGATGTGTACACAGCTATGGGGCTGCGTCCCTCACACCTGAATAATATCGATATCTGGAACCTGAGAGGACGGTCAGTGCCAATGGACAAGCTGGCGCCGAAATTGATCCGGAGAGCTGCAAAAAAAGACTATGTAGCAGTAGTTATCGACCCGATCTATAAAGTCATTACCGGGGATGAAAACAGCGCGGATCAGATGGCAAATTTCTGCAATCAGTTTGACAAGGTCTGCACGGAACTTGGGTGTGCAGTGATTTATTGTCACCATCACAGCAAAGGCAGCCAGGGAGCGAAAAAATCTATGGACCGCGCCAGTGGATCCGGCGTATTTGCCCGTGATCCGGATGCGCTGCTTGACCTGATCGAACTGGAAACTACAGATACTCTGATGAAGCAGGAAGAAAATAAAGCAATCTGCGCCGCATGCCGGATATACATGGAAAGTCATCAGATCTACGGGTGGGAAGAGGAGCTTTCGCAGGATGATCTTCTCAGTGCTTCTGTAATGCTTAATTACTGCGAAAATAAGCTGGACAGATGGCAATGGAATACTCTTTCCAAGCAGGTGGACGAAGCACGTCAGAGGATCAGAACACAGACTGCCTGGAGGATCGAAGGAACCCTGAGAGAGTTCCCGAAGTTTGAACCGGTTAATCTGTGGTTTGACTATCCGATTCATCGACTGGATGATGTCGGCAGCCTGAAAGACATTCAGCCGGAGGACGAAAAGCCGATATGGCAAAGAGGAAAAGAAGCACGAAAGAAACAGGCGGAGAACCAGAGAAAGGACAAACAGGCCAAATTTGCCATTGCAATCGAAAATTATCGCTTTGATCATGATGACAAATATCCGACTGTTAAGGAACTGTATGAGCAGATGAAGAGCGATGCAGAGGCAGTCGGAGAGAAGCATCCGGCAGAAAAAACCATCTGGAATTCGCTGAAAAAGTTGGGTTACACGACAGATAAAGAAACAAAAAGGCTTGTCCCGTTACCTGAAAATCCAGGTGCAGGGAATGAGTGACAGTGTATTCCCGCGACCTTATTTTTCAGGTGGAGGGAAACGAGAGGATTTCATTCCCGTTACCTGAAAATCCAGGTGCAGGGAATGAAACAATTTTCTTCCTTATACCTTGGTTACGGGAGGCGGGAACATTCCCTCCCGGCACCTATATATAAATATATCCCTATCGGGCGGGAATGTGCGGGCACCCACCCTTAACGTGTGGGGCGAATGAGCACGCCCCCACACACGGGAGGGAGCCCACCCAGCACATCGCGAGGTAGAGGGAAAAAGAGAGGTTTAACAGTTTAAAGAGGTAAAGTAAAATGGAGACGGAATTTTTTATGGCGATGATTCCACCAACTGTGACGCATCAGGAGAAACAGGTGAGAGTGGTAAACGGGAAACCGATCTTCTACGAGCCGGCAGAACTGAAAGCGGCCAGGACAAAACTGGAAGCATATCTTGCGCAGCACACGCCAGATGAAAAATATACTGGACCGATCGAGTTGGTATCGACTTGGTGCTTCCCGGTCAAAGGAAAACACAAAAACGGTGAGCCGATGACAAACAAGCCGGACACAGACAATCTGGTAAAGCTGCTGAAGGATTGTATGACAAAAGTCGGATTCTGGAAAGACGATGCGCAAGTGGCACGGGACATCATCGAAAAGTATTGGGCAGATATCCCGGGAATCTATGTACGGATCACAAGATTGGAGTGAGTAACATGATGGAGTACTACAGATTTTTCGTGGATATCTGGAAATTCTTCCGGAAGTATTATCCGCGGGCTGGTACAGAACAGGACTATGGAGACTGCACAGAAGAACTTACAGCGCTGACGAAGCGGCATGGCGAAAGCACATTCGTGTTGAAAATGTCCTGCCTGGTGCTGGATGAAGTAGATCGAATCTGGAGGGAGCGAACAAATGAAACCAAATTATGAGACCTGTCAGCATGCTGTAAGCGTAGGAGCCGTGGCGGTGTATGTCACGCCGGGCTGCCCGAACTATCACAAGATTAAAGGGCAGCTGGCGACTACGAAGCGCTGCTGTCAGGTATGTGATCACTGGAGGAGACGAGATGACG
>JAGHIA010000166.1 GCA_017887445.1 Fusicatenibacter sp. | reverse complement strand
GGGCAGGACGGAAGGTAGTGGATGGCGGCGGGGCAGGACGGAGGATGGCGGTGGTTTTTGTGGGGTGAGGTTGTGCTGTGCTTGTATTGAGTTGTGTTTTTATATGGGTGATTTTGCTGTGATTTTCTTGTTGTGTTTTTTCGGTGAGGTGGGAGTGGAGGGGATGGTTCCTATTTGGGGTATAGGAGTGGTTCTCTTTTATGGTAATGCCGTTTGGTCTTGTTTTGGTGTTTTTTTGCTGCCATTTAGTAGTATGGTCTTGGGTGATGTTTATGAAGTTTCAGAGGATTGAGGATCTGCGGGTGGATCATGATATGACGATCCGGCAGGTGGCGCAGGTTTTGGATTGCCACAGGGATGTGTATTCCCGTTATGAAAAGGGTGTGCGGCAGATTCCGCTGGATCTGGCGATCCGTCTGGCGGAGTTTTATGATTGTAGTCTGGATTATCTGCTGGGGATCACCAATGTGAAGCGGCGGTTTGGCAACTGAGGTCCTGGTACTTGCCGTTTACCGTTTTGCAGGATTGATCTGTTGCCGTTACGATTCGCAGCCAATATCAGGTTTTCAGGTATTCCCAGACCCAGTAGGGGTTCAGGTACCAGGTGTCTTCGATGTACAGGCACTGGAAGGAGATGGGCCATGCGCAGCAGATGGTCCTTTTTTCCGCTGTCGCCCAGTACACTGCCGCGTCTGCCGCGCAGATTACGGGAATCTGCCGGGTTTCGTACCAGTTTCTTCCATAATATTCTTCTGTTGTGTATAGGCTTTCTATTTTGTACGGCAGCGAAAATCCGTAGTTTTTTATCTCGCACAGCGCTCTTTGCAGCTGCTCCGCTGTGGGCGGTTCCTGCTCGCCGGTCTCCTGTTTCCATTCTTCTTCCGGTATCGGATACAGCAGCTGGGAGAATTTTTCCTCATCTTTGTTTTGTACTGCCTCCATGGCCTGCAATACCATTTCTTTGCATTCTTTTGTCATTGTCTTTTTCATATGGATCGCGCCTTTCTTTTTTTTACGTCCGTATGGCCGTATTTCTCTTTTGCCGGATTTTCTGTTGGTATTATGAGTTACAGTCTTGATCTTTATGGCGTACCAGCCGTAAGCGCCCACTCTCCTTTCTTGCTTTTCCAAAACCCACGGGCGTTTTTTCTACCTGCGCCGTATCTTCAGACTCTCTGTTCCCGCAGTATGCCCGCCTGGACTGCTGTTCCCGGGAATAGTTTTTCCCACCGATGTTCAGACTGAAATGTAACTGTTAACCGATGGATTTCAGAACAGGACAGATGAATATGAAGTATCAAAGATTAGAAGACATGCGCACCGACAGTGATCTGACCATCAAGGAGATCTCTGCCGTTCTTGAATGCCACAGAGATGTCTATTCCCGCTATGAAAAGGGAATCCGGGAAATTCCGGTGGATTTTCTCATCCGGCTCGCCCGGTATTATAATTGCAGTACAGATTACCTTCTGGGCATCAGTAACGATAAAAAGCGCAGATTCGGAGAATAGGTGTAACCGTTCAGCTGCCTGAACCGTTACGAACAGGTTCTTTTGTGAAAGCACTGGCTGATCGGGCTATGCCGGTGTTTTCACGAAACATGGGGAAGAAAATATCCCTGGAAATTTTTCCGGAGGAACGCTCCGTACTTTCGGTTCTCTGTTGTGTCTGTTTTTTACGGCCATTTGGCCGTATTTTTATTATACCTTTCTGTCAGCGCTTTTACAAGCTCTATTTTGAGACAATGCCGGGGGGGGCAAAAGCTGGCATTTTTTCCCGTTCCCGGTTGAGTTAGAGCGCGCCCGCGCGCGTAAACAAAAAGACCCGCATCCGTCTGCGGGTCTTTTTCTCACTCTTAATATTTTTTAATTTACCTGATACACATCGATATACTGGGAGCCGAACGCCAACGCCTCGGAATGGCTGCCAAAGAACATGTCCACATGTCCGTAAGCCGTTCCACGGTCTTCCACAGTATACACCTGTCCGTTGATCATCAGCTTGGTTCCGAACGGTACGCCGCCCATGGCCACGGTTCTTCCTGCGGTGGGCGTGGTTCCGCTGGCGGTTCCGCCGCCTGCCCATTTGCCGCAGCAGATGGAGCATGCGCAGTAGCCTGTGATACGGAATTTACCAAGATAGGTTCCGCCGGATGAGCTCGTGCTCTCTGTGCGGTCCGATGTGGCGCTGCCGTTTCCCTTCTGCTCAGATGTTTGGGTGGACGCCTGGCTGCCGGAGGCTGAGGAGGACTGTGCGTTTTTCTTTGCCGCCTGCTCCGCAGCCGCTTTCGCTGCTGCGGCGGCTGCCGCTTCTTCCTCGGCTTTTCTCTGTGCCGCGATCTCTTCCTCTTTTGCCTGTCTGATCAGATTGTTAAGGTTTTCCTGCTGTGCGTTGATCTGCGCTACCAGTTCGCTCTGGCTGGACTGCGCACTCTCAAGCTGTTCGCTGTATGTACGGATCTCCTGATAGGTCGCCGCGTACATGGCCTGTACCGCTTCCTGTCTGTCGCTGCTTTCTTCCTGCAGGACACGGATCTCTTCCTGCTCTTTCTGTACCTGGGTTTCCTTTTCTTCCACCATATCTACGGTGTCCATATACTCCTGCAGCATTTCCCTGTCGTAGGTGGAAACCTGCTGGATGTATTCCGCACGGTTGAGGAACTCGGAAATATCGCCGGATGTCAGCAGCATCGCAAGATAGTTGTTGTTGCTGGAATTTTCATACATGTACTGTATTCTTTCCTTCATTGCGTCGTACTGCTCTGCCTGCCGGACTTTGGCTTCCGCCAGCTCCTGCTGTACCTGCTCCAGTTCGCTTTGCTTCTGGCTGTACTGTGACTGAAGCTGTTCCATTTCTTTTGCCAAATCTTCCAACTGCTGATTCAGATCTGTCAGATATGCCTGGGACTGACCTTTTTTGGAATTCAGCTCATCGATCTGTTCCTGCACGCTCTCGAGCCTTGACTGGTTTTTCGCCTGCTCGTTCTGCGCGTTGGTGATCTTTTCCTGCGTAGATGCACCATAGCACGGAAGCACGCTTGCCGCCGTAAGTATCACGGAAAGAATCAAACTGAATTTTTTCTTATTTCGCATGTCATATACCTCATGAATCACTTTGCCTTTTCACAACTTCGCTCCCATTATAGCATAGTCCCTGGGAAAAAGAAAGCTTTTTTTAACTTCCCGTAACACTTCCGTAATATTTCTTCTTACTTTGTTATTAATTTCAGCTACTTCACAGGAATATCTGAAAACTTTTCTCCATATACCGGAAAGTATACGGCCGTCTGACAACTCTCCGTTTTTCGTAACAGTTCAACGCAGGTAACAGTTCAGCTCGCCATTATTCCGCGAGGTGTTTTCGCACAAAATATGCGAAAATCCCGAGGCTGCAGCGCGAAACTGCATGAAATGCAGTTTCTGTGCATCGCGAAGCGTGTAATCGTTCAGCAACGCTGAACGGTTACCAACGCAGGCGGAACTTTTACCTGCCTTTTCTCCAGCTGCTCTGATACTTGTTCTTCAGCACGCCTCCCACCAGCTTGCCCCACCCCACAGGATAGGCGCCTATGCACACAAGCTTCCAGCCAGACGGCTGATCCGTTTCCTCCGGGCGGATATTCAGGGTTTCCCCGCGCAGGTAACGGTCCGCCCGTTCATCTTCCGGCTCCAGACAGATTCTCTCGGAAAACTCCTCCGCCTGCAGGCTCATGGCAAGCTGCTGGGACGGCTCAAACCGCTCCTTGCGCAGTTCTCCCATATAAAGGCCGTTGCGGAGAAATTTCAGTCCCCTCACTTCTGACGGCAGTTCCGGCACAAGGTAAACCTTCTGCCCGCGCAGCTCCATCCGCTCAAACGGGAAGTTTCTGGAGCATGGGGCGAGAAATTCTTCCATGATCTTCCTCTCCGCCCGTCCAAGACCCGGGGCGGACGACGCGCCACCGGCCAAAGCGTTGGGAGTTCTTCCGGCTTTTCCTTTTTTCTTCTGACGCACCGGGCGAAGTCCTGTTTCCTCCGGATACCGGCTCACCGGCCGGAGCGTTTCTTCTTCCAATGCCCCGTCTGCCGGGCCTTCTTTTTGGAACAGGGCAAGAAAATGGCCCTCCCCGTGCATTCTGTGAGGCCATAGTCTGACGCAGAGCTTCAGCGTCTCGTCTCCGTTTCCCCACTGGGGGCGGCCTGAGCGGAAGCCTTCATACGCTGGCAGCGGAATCAGGCGCATTTGGGGAAACTGCTCCAGCGCCCAGGACACGGTCTGTTCGTCCTCGCAGGGGGCAAAGGTGCAGGTGGAGTACAGAAGTTTTCCGCCTGGCCGCAGCATCCGCACCGCCTGGCCGAGGATCTCCCGCTGCTGCCCGGCAAAATATTCCGATTTTTCCGGCGTCCAGTCCCGGGCCACCGCCTGCTCCTTGCGGAACATTCCCTCCCCGGAGCATGGCGCGTCCACAAGAATTTTATCAAAGTAACCCTCAAACGCTTTGGCCAGAGCCGCCGGCGTCTCGTTGGTCACAAAAGCGTTATCAATCCCAAACACCTCCAGATTGTAGAGCAGCGCTCTTGCCCGGGACGCGCTGATATCATTGGCCACCAGAAGTCCCTCGCCTTTGAGCTTTGCCCCCAGCTCCGTGGCCTTTCCTCCCGGCGCCGCGCACAAATCCAGCACACGTTCTCCCGGCGTCACCGGCAGGCAGGCGGCCGGGGTCATCGCGCTTGGCTCCTGAAGATAATAAAGTCCCGCCGCATACAGCGGATGCTGGGCCGGACGCACCTCGCCGTCATAAAAGTATCCGTTTTCCACCCAGGGGATCCTCCGTACCGGAAACAGTCCCAGGCGTTCAAACTCCTTTGGCGCACACTTTCGGGTGTTGACACGGAGGCCGTATGTGCGGGGTTCCTCATAGGCGGCGAGAAATTCTTCGTATTCTTCCCCCAGCATCTCCTGCATCCGACACTGGAACGCTTCTGGCAAATAGATCATTTTTACTCCTTTCATGGCGCACCAGCTGCGCCAATAATGGTAGATTTGGAAGTTTACTTCCAAACTTTCTCCTTTCATGGCCCGCCAGCTGCGCCAATAATGGCAGATTTGGAAATTTACTTCCAAACTTCTCCTTTCATGGCCCGCTGGCCGCGCCAATAGTGGCAGATTCGGAAGGATACTTCCAACTTTTTTTCCATTTGACTGAGGCGCAGCGGCGTATCAGTTCCGTATGGTCCGTACCTTTACCGCACAGACCATATGAAAACGTAACGCCCGCGGGCATCCGCCGGCCTTGTCCAAAAAAACTGCCGGAATTGTTTTTTATTGGCGGAAGGTCCGCCGCAGCCGCAGTTTGTCCGCAAAATTATACACGATATCACGTTAAATGAAAAGAGGCTATCGCAAATTTCCCGCAACAGTTCAGCGTTGCTGAACAATTACACGCTTCGCGATGCACAGAAACTGCATTTCATGCAGTTTCGCGCTGCAGGCCTCGGGTTTTCGCGCATTCTGCGGGAAAACACCTCGCGGGATCGTGGCAGGCGGAACTGTTACAATTTCCCTGCGAATCCATAGCCGTTTGCCACGCAAAAACGCCGGGCCGGAACACAATGCCGCGTTCCCGGCCCGGCGCTCTATGCGCTGTTTCTTATTCCTCCGCCTCTGCAACGGCCGCTTCTTCCGCTGCGGTCTGCTCGTATTTTTCGAGGATAATGTTCTGAATCCGCTCTCTTGTCTGAGAATTAATGGGGTGAGCGATATCGCGGTACTCGCCGTCTGTGGCCTTGCGGCTGGGCATTGCGATAAACATTCCTTTTTCACCCTCAATCACCTTGATATCATGTACCACAAACTCGTCGTCGATAGTGATTGAAACCACTGCCTTCATTTTTCCTTCTTTCGCTACTTTGCGTACTCTCACATCTGTAATGTTCATAAATAGCTTCCCCTTTCACCTCGTAATTTAAATGGCATATCTTTCGTTTTTCTCTACGACTATCTTGATCCCATCTTCTCCGCAGTGATAAGAGTTGGCCCGGATTGTATCGCGGCTCTCTACAATACAGTTTTCGATGTGTGTGTTGTCCCCGAGATAAACATCGTTTAATACGATCGAGTTTTTGATCACGCAGTTATTTCCCACGTACGCCCCTTTGAAGAGAATGGAATTCTCCACATGTCCGTTGATGATACATCCGCTGGCTACCAGAGAGTTCTTCACGCAGCTGCCCGGATTGTATTTTGCCGGCGGGAGATCGTCGATCTTGGAATATACGCCCGGATATTCCGTGAAGAAATATTTCCGCACCTCCGGTTTCAGGAAATCCATGTTGGTTCTGTAATAATCTTCCACAGAAGCGATATTGCTCCAGTAGGTATCAATCTTGTATCCGTAAATACGTTTCAGGTTTTTGTAACGGATCAGCACGTCGTTGACGAAATCGTAGCGTCCCTCCTGCGCGCAGCGCTCAATCATCTCGATCAGCTGTCTTCTGCGGATAACGTAGATTCCGGTGGAAATCACGTTGGACCTGGCCATCATCGGTTTCTCCTCAAATTCCTCGATGCGGCAGTCTTCGTTCATTTTCAGCACGCCGAAACGGCTGATATCCTGCACCTGGCTTCCCTCTGTGCAGACAACGGTCACGTCGGCCCGTTTGGAGATATGGTATTCCAGCACTTTGTTGAAATCCATCTTGTACACACCGTCGCCGGACGCGATGACAACATATGGCTCATGGCTGTTTTTCAGCCAGGAAAGGTTCTGGTAAATGGCGTCCGCGGTTCCACGGTACCACCAGCTGTTTCCGGTGGTCACGGTCGGGGAAAATACGAACAGTCCGCCCTGTTTTCGTCCGAAATCCCACCATTTGGAGGAGTTCAGATGCTCGTTCAGGGAGCGGGCGTTGTACTGGGTCAGAACCGCTACCTTCTGAATATGAGAGTTCGTCATGCTGCTCAGCGCGAAATCGATGCTGCGGAAGCTTCCCGCCACCGGCATGGCCGCAACGGCTCTTTTATTGGATAACTCTCTCATTCTGTTGCTGTTTCCACCTGCAAGAATTATTCCCAATGCTCTCATATCATTCACCATCCTTCTCTACGATCGCGCCGCCGCTTGGCAGTTCACCGTTTGGATAATCCTCTGCCGTGGTCACGCCGGCAATGCACACGTTTTTGCCGATTTTTACATTGTCCGGGATCACCGCGTTTTCTCCGACGGTCACCAGTCCGAAGGAATAGATCTTCGGTTTCAGAACGTTCGGCGCTTCCTCGCCCACGCCCATCACCACATTGTCTCCTACCTTGACATTCTCTGCAATGATCGCCTTGTCCACCGTGGTCCCCGCGCCGATCTGGCTGTGGCGCATGATAATGGAATCGCGGATGACCGCGCCTTTTTCGATGGTTACATCAGCTCCGATGACTGAATTATGTATCTCTCCGTAAATCTCAGAACCCTCGCCGACAATGCTGCGCTCTACGATCGCGTCGGCGGAAACGTACTGAGGACGGATCACATCTCCTTTGGTGTAGATTTTCCAGAATTCCTCATACAGATTGAACTCCGGGATAATATCGATCAGCTCCATATTTGCTTCCCAGTAGGAGCCGAGGGTTCCAACATCCTTCCAGTAACCGTTGAACTCGTAGGCAAACAGCCGTTTGTCGTTGTCCTTGCAGTAAGGAAGGATATGCTTTCCAAAATCACAGCCTGGCTGATCCTTCAGGGCGTTTAAGGATTCCTTCAGAGCCGGCCAGCTGAAAATGTAAATACCCATGGAAGCGAGATTGCTTCTGGGATGCTCCGGTTTTTCCTCAAAATCGGTAATCTTTCCGTTTCCGTCTGTGATCATAACGCCGAAACGGCTGGCTTCCTCAATGGGTACCGGCATACACGCGATGGTAACGTCCGCGTTGTTTGCCTTGTGGTAATCCAGCATTACCTCGTAATCCATCTTGTAAATATGGTCGCCGGAGAGAATCAGGACGTAATCCGGATTGTAAGTCTCCATATAGGCCATATTCTGGTAGATGGCATTGGCAGTTCCACTGTACCACTCACTGCTTGTACTTTTTTCGTATGGCGGCAGCACTGTCACTCCACCAACATTTCTATCCAAATCCCACGGAATACCGATTCCGATATGGGTATTGAGTCGTAATGGCTGGTATTGTGTCAAAACACCAACTGTGTCAATGCCTGAATTGATACAGTTGCTGAGCGGGAAATCGATGATCCGATATTTACCGCCGAATGCTACTGCCGGTTTCGCAACTTTTTCCGTCAACACTCCAAGTCGGCTGCCCTGGCCGCCGGCTAACAGCATCGCTATCATTTCTTTTTTAATCATGCAATCACCTCTTGTCGTATATATAGGATGTTATGATTATAGCACAAACCCCAGGAATTGTGAACATTTTTTATATATTTTATGGCATTTTTTCCTCCATTTTATGACTTTTGCCCTATTATTTTTCATTCCTTAAAATGCCCTTTTCATATTCTTTACAATTTTCGATAAAATACGAGCCTTTTCATTTTGTTTTTTATCACTTTTTACCAGTTTTACTTTCGCCGCAAATGCAGCCAATTACACCGCATATGTAAATTAATATTTTGCATTTTCAACCAATTACATGTAAATTTTACCATTTTCCCACTACTTTATGGCCGTATTCCTCCCACATTCACACCCTCTCTCAAATCAAGGTTCTTCCTATTTATATGTCTTCCATACACCAAACTCATCCAATCCCAACCCCTTCCACCCCTTCCTCCATTACCCACCATATTTTCCACTGTATCATCTACCGAATCTTCCGCTGCATCCTCCACCGTATCATCCACTATCCCTCCGCCATATCTTCCACCGTACCATCCACTATCCCTCCGCCATATCCTCCGCCGTACCATCCACTATCCCTCCGCCCCACCTCCTCCCGCCAGGCACACACACCAGCCATCCCCAACTCCCATCCGCCCACACCCCACCGCAGCCACACCCAGAAAGGCGGCCGGGGCCGGGGGCGTTGGTGGGCGAGCGGGCATCTGCAAACAGGCGAGAAAATCTTAACGTCCCGGAGGCGTTCCGGCCGGGGCAGATTCAGTGCTTCACGCACTGAATCTGAGGCGCACTGAGACGGGAATGCATCAAGCATTCCTGTCGAATTGCGCCGGTCCCCGGCCGGAACGCCTCCGGGACGTTTAGATTTTCCGCCTGTTTGCAGCCGCCCGCTCGCCCACCAACGCCCCCGGCCCCGGCCGCCTTTCGTCCCATATTTACTTTTGGAGCAAATCTGTGTATAATCAGAGGGAAGCAAAAAACATACAGAAAAACCGCTGTCCACGCCCTCAGCCAGCTGAACGGTTACGGTCATTCCTATCGCGGGCAGCGATTCAGCGAGGAGAAACCATGTATATCGTAGATTTTACCAAACCCATCCATATCCATTTCATAGGAATCGGCGGCATCAGCATGAGCGGCCTGGCCGAAATCCTGTTAAAAGAAAATTTCCGCATCTCCGGCTCCGACGCGAAAGAGAACGCGCTGACCGACCGCCTGACAGAACTGGGCGCCCAGATCCAGTACGGCCAGAGGGCATCTAATATTACCGACGGCATCGACCTGGTGGTATACACCGCCGCCATCCATCCGGACAATCCGGAATATCAGGAAGCGGCCAGAAGGCAGATCCCCATGCTCACCCGCGCGGAGCTGCTGGGCCAGATCATGAAAAATTACGACACCCCGATCGCCGTCTCCGGAACCCACGGAAAAACCACAACCACCTCACTGCTTTCACATATCCTTCTGGCCGGCGACTGCGACCCGACCATCAGCGTAGGCGGCATCCTTCCGTCCATCGGCGGAAACATCCGGGTAGGAAATTCCGAAACCTTCCTGACCGAGGCCTGCGAGTACACCAACAGCTTTCTGAGCATGTATCCGCACATCGGCGTGATCCTGAACATGGACGCCGACCATCTGGACTTTTTCAAAGATATCGACGATATCCGCAGCTCCTTCCGCAAGTTTGCCGAGCTGATCCCGGCCAGCGGCGCTCTGATCATCAACGCGGATACGCCGGAATATCGGCAGATTACGGAAGGCCTGGCGTGCCAGGTCATCACCTACGGCCTGGAAAATACCGGGGAAGCCGACTACACCGCCGCCAACATCACATTCGACCAGTATGCGCATCCTTCGTTCGACTGCTATTACCGCCAGGAAAAGCTCGGCCGCTTCGCTCTGAAAGTGCCGGGCATCCACAACGTGTCCAACGCCCTGGCCTCCCTGGCGGTTGCCCGCCAGCTTGGATTGTCCGACGAGGTGGTACGCGAAGGCTTTTCCACCTTTACCGGCACTGACCGGCGTTTTCAGTACAAAGGAACCGTGTGTGATGTGACCATCATCGATGATTACGCCCACCATCCCACAGAGATTGAGGCCACCCTGAAAGCCGCGGCGGAATGTCCCCACAAAACCATGTGGTGCGTTTTCCAGCCCCACACCTACACCAGGACCAAGGCTCTGATGGATGAATTCGCCCAGGCGCTCTCCATGGCCGGCCATGTGGTCCTGGCGAAAATCTATCCCGCCCGGGAAACCGATAACCTGGGAATTTCCTCCGCAGATCTGCAGAAGGGGATCCAGGCGAGGGGAACCGCCTGCGAATATTTCGAGACCTTTGACGAAATCGAAAACTACCTTCTGGAGCACATCACGCCCGGCGATATGGTGATCACCATGGGCGCCGGAGATATTGTAATGGTAGGCGAGCGCCTTCTGGGAGAATGATCCGCCTGTCTGTGCATCCGTTTTTGCAAAAACCAATTTTTAAACACGCGCTAACCGAACGGTCACGCGAAAGGCGCAGCCGACATGGATTTTCTGCCTGCTGCGCCTTTCGCGAGAATGTTTTATCCAATCTCAGTCATTCTCTGTCTGATCTCTTTTCGCTGCCCTCTGAATATTACACCTTTGAAACACTTCATCTTTTGACCACAGCATACATCAGACGGTCAAAATCCGGGAGTGATTCGGTCATCCCTTTTTCGATGACAGTCAATCCGTTTTGCTCCAGCTCTTTCTCGAAGCTGTCGAAGGAAACCATCCTCCTTCTCCGGATACGCTGATTGCCTTTGGGACGTTATCCACATTTTCCACAACTTTATACACAATTTTCTTTCCACGTCTCTGTGGATTACCTGTGCAAATTCCCGTTTACATAATTCAAACACCGAATTTCGTAAAAATCCCGTAAAATACAGCATTTTTCGTCATCCTTCGCCAAAACAGGTTGATAATAACAATCCCCGGAAAGTTTTCCTCCCCATTATCCACATTATCCACATTTACACTTTCTCGCCCTTATCCTGAATATCCGGTAAGATCTTCCGGTATCTCCGCGTATACCTCATCCATGACCTTCTGCGCTTCCCCGGCACTGACTTCCGTATAAGTAACCGTAGACGCGATACCCAGCGTACCTGTCTTTTCGCCATCCTTCCGTTCTTCCATCGTCTCGTTGGCGACCAGCTTCTCCAGATTTCCATCCTCATCCAGATAATATAGAAACTGCAACATAGTCGGACGGGAGGTACTGCCAACAATATCCTCTCTCATATCCTCCGGCAGTTCCCGGTTCTCCATCTCCTGCTCCCACGCAGTCTGCAATTCCTCCTCAGGGACCTCCCAGGTCAGCACACGCATCCCGCCTTCCTTCTCTGCCTCGGTAAAAACGGCATATTCCTCATACAAAAGCTTCACCCGCTCTTCACGCTCCAACGGATTGTCCAGCACATACCAGGGCATGGCCTCCTCCTGGAAGTTGCCGCCCACCATCGTCTTACTGTACTGCCGTCCGTCCCTTTCCAGGATCCAGGTTTTCTGTCCCGCAAACTCATTGACACTCATCCAGTTCTCCCCGTCAATATGCCACGTTTCCGACCTGCTCTCACCCGTCTCGCCGTCGTCCGTCATCATGGACACACTGTCGATCTTCACCGCCTCCATCGCCTCGACCCTGCTCACCGCCTCCTTGCACCGCTCCATCTCCTCCTCCGAAGACGCGCCGCAGCCAGACAGAAGAAACACGAAAGAAACACAGACAGCTGCACGGATAAACTTCACTCGTTTCATAACTTTCCCTCCCTTCTCCCAGAGATTTTGTTGAATAATTGCTTTTTAAATAAATTTACTGTTTTTTTGTATTTCTTGTTTTTTATTTTCTGTAATATCATGATATCACTTTTCATTTTCTGTTTCAATACAAAAGACAAAAAACACAAATTCACCGTACTCTTTTACCAATCCCCTTTCTCTCAGCCTCAAAACCCTACCCAATCTCCCTCCCGATCAGACTTCGCAAAGAAAGAAAATGATAAACATGCAAACAATCTCTGCGGAATGATGTATAATGGAAGTGTCACAAAAACAACATGCTGACGCAACAAGAGGTGAGAATCAAGACAGATGCCAAGAATGCCCGCATGCTCGCCCAATGCCTGTCTTACGGAGATTACCACACAGTCCATATCACAACAGATAGGGACATTTGTAAAAAATAAATTTACCTCTTGAAAAAGTCACTTCATAACAGTTATAAAAGAAAAATATTTCAAGATGAATCAATCGCTACATTAACAGCAATAAAAAAGGAGAATAGTAGAAATGAAGTATAAAATCAAACTTTTAACAGGAATCATCTTATCCGCTATCCTCTGTATCTGCGGTTATACCTTTTTTCGTTATCAAAATACCTCTCCTGAACGTTTACCAGACAAATTCGACGGGACCATTGAACAAGTCCACAGTACCGTAGATAAGGATTTCGATGGAATTGATGACCAGGCAGATATTATGCAAGGGGCGCTGAGCTACATTGCATCTAAGCCTAAATACAAAAGCAAGTATTATCAGACTGGTTATCCGAATGATGACTATGGAGTATGCACCGATGTAGTTGCCAATGCACTAAAAGCAGCCGGCTACGATCTGATGGTTTTAATACAAGAAGACATAAAAACACATCCAAATGACTATCACATCATTGAACCAGATAAAAATATAGACTTTAGACGTGTAAGAAACCTAAAAGTTTACTTTTCGCACACTGCCAAAAGCCTTACCACAGAAACATCCGAAACAGAAAAATGGCAGGGTGGAGATATTGTAATCTTTCAGAACCATATAGGTATTGTTTCTGATCGGAGAAATAAAAATGGTGTGCCATATGTAATACATCATAACGACCCCTGGCAAAATACATACGAACAGGATATTCTCGAAACCAGAGAGGACATCGTCGGCCATTATAGAATTTCCGAGTAATTGACATTTCCAAAGAACAATATCCCAACCGTTCAGCCAGATCTGTGCATTCCCTGCACAGACCTTATGAAAACGCAGCGCCTGCAGACATTCCACCCACCGCCACAATAGAAGCCAGGAAGACGGCCCGGGCCGTCTTCCGTCCGCCTTCTATCAAAAAAAACTATTCACTTGTTGAAAAAACTGTGTTATACTGGCATTGCAATGGATTCTGCCCTGCGGGAACACACCTGCAGCGCCAGGACCAATAGATACCTGTGGATTCTGACCAAAAGAAAAACCAGGTATTTTTATTTTTCCGATGTGTTTAAAAAAATAGTTACGCAATCTTTCATTACATAATACAGGATGGTGTTTTCATGGGTACGTTTACATTACAGGATGACCGCGCCTCGCAGGTCACGGCAGTTCCGAATCTTTTTCTGGATTACTATATGCCGTCGGCCAACGGGGAATTTGTCAAGGTTTATCTCTATCTGCTCCAGGCTGCCGGCTGCCGCGAGGCCAACGTCAGCCTTTCTTCGATTGCGGATGTTTTCTTCTGCACGGAGACGGACGTGATCCGTGCCCTGAAATACTGGGAAAAAACCGGCATCCTGGCCCTGTCTTTCGACAATGCCAGAAACATTACCGGCGTTCGCCTGTGCCCGCTGACAGTGCCTGACCACGCAGCGGCTCACACAGAAAGAAAAAACTTTTCCCAGATGTCCACATCCCAGATGACAAATGGCATCGACCAGTCCAGGCTCCAGCCGTCAGAACGCGCTGCCATGTATACGGAGGCATCATCCGATGCCCTTGCCATGCGAACACCAACCGCAGCGGACACCAGTGCCATGCGAACAGCTGCCGCAGCGAACGACGCCATGGGAACGGCTGCCGCCACAATGGAACCCGTTTCCGCCGCGAGAGAAACGTCCGGCGGCAAGCGCCCGGAGCAGCCAAAGCCGAAGCAGCTTTCCTCCGGCAGGATCAAGGCGCTGAAGGAGAACGACGATATCCGCCAGCTTCTTTTCCTGTCCGAGCGTTATCTTGGACGCACGTTGAGTCCCGCGGACATCAACCGGCTTCTGTATTTTTACGACGAGCTGCACTTTTCCGCGGAGCTTCTGGAGTATCTTGTGGAATACTGCGTCTCAAAGGGCAGCACCAGCCTGCATTATATTGAGAAAGTCGGCCTTGCCTGGCATGAGGCCGGAATCACCACGGTGGAGATGGCCAAGCAGGAGACGACCACTTATAACCGGAAATATTTTCCTATCCTGAAAGCCTTCGGCATCCGCAACCGCAATCCCATCCCACGGGAGATCGCCGACATGGACCGCTGGCTGAACAGCTACGGCTTCTCCCAGGAGATCATCGCCGAAGCCTGCACAAGGACCATCGCCCAGACCGGACAGCCAAGCTTCAGCTACGCGGAGGGGATCCTTTCCAAATGGCATTCCCAGAACGTACGCACGCTGTCGGACATCCAGGCGCTGGATGAGCGGCACCGGAAGAACCAGAAATCCGCAGCCAGGGAAGCCTCCCAGCAGAAACCGGCTGCGCAGAACCGCTTCAACAATTTCCATCAGCGGGAATATGACTACGAGAAACTGGAGCAGCAGCTCCTGAATCAGTAAATATAGAACCACGTACAACAAAGTTTGTCTCGTTGCCCGCAAGAATAACAGAACAAAGGAAACCGTTCAGAGCAGCTGAACCCTCACGAAAAAGGAACAACTATGCCACTTACCAATCCGCAATATGATTCCATCATGCGTATGTACAACCGCCGGCAGCTCCGGCACCGCCACGAGCAGGAGGAGCGCCGGCAGGAGGCTTACGCGAAAATCCCAAGACTTCCCGAGATCGACGCGGATATCGCCTCGATCAGCGTCCAGAAGGCCCGCGATATGCTGAACGGAGGTCCAAACGCTTCTTTGGACCTGCGCGCCGCCATCGCCGAGCTGGCCGAGGAACGGACCGCGCTGCTGGTCTCCCACGGCTTTCCGGCGGACTATCTGGAACCGTCCTATGACTGTCCCCTCTGCCGGGATACCGGGTATATCGAGGGCAAAAAATGCACATGCTTTCGGAAAGCGGAAGCCGCGCTGCTCTACACCCAGTCGCGGCTGGACGAAGTTCTGGAACGGGAAAATTTCGACACCTTCTCCCTGGACTACTACTCAAACGAACTGAAAAACGCCGCCACCGGGCTGACCTCCAGACAGACGGCGCAGGCTGCCCTGAAACGCTGCCGCGCTTTTACGGACAATTTTGCCCAGCGGTTTGACAACCTGTTTTTTTACGGAGACACCGGCGTGGGAAAAACCTTTCTCTCCCACTGCATTGCCAGGGAACTTCTTGACCGGTCGTTCTGTGTGATCTATTTCACAGCCTTCGACCTTTTTGACCTGCTTGCCCGCCACACTTTTTCCGGAAACGAGGGCACAGACGACGTGCACAACAATATTTTTACCTGTGATCTTCTGATCATCGATGATTTAGGTACGGAACTGACCAACAGCTTTGTCGCTTCCCAACTGTTTCTCTGCATCAACGAACGCATCCTGAGGAAGAAATCAACGATCATTTCCACAAACCTGACACTGGACCGGTTCGCGGAAACCTATTCAGAGCGTACCTTTTCAAGGATATCCAGCAACTATACGATTATCAAGCTGTTCGGCAGCGATATTCGTATCCAGAAAAAACTTTTGGGAGGAAATTAAACCATGAGTCAGAAAACCGAAGGAACCTTCAACACACTGCCCATCGGACGGCTGGGCATTATCCCGCTTGCAAGCTGTCTTCCCCTTGGAAGAAAGGTGGACGACTATCTGGTACAGTGGAGGACCGGCCGCGGCAATGCGGAGAACGAAAGATACATCGCCGAGTATGAAGGTTATGAACGCAGCAGCTACATCCTCAAATCCCAGACGCCGCGCTTCGGCTCCGGCGAAGGCAAAGGTGTGATCAACGAATCGGTGCGCGGAGACGATATTTATATTCTGGTGGATGTCTGCAACTACAGTCTGACCTACTCTCTGTTCGGCCGCAAAAACCATATGTCCCCGGACGATCATTTTCAGGACCTGAAGCGGATCATCGCCGCCATCGGCGGCAAGGCCCGCAGGATCAACGTGATCATGCCGTTTCTTTACGAAAGCCGTCAGCACAAACGTTCCGGACGGGAATCTCTGGACTGCGCGCTGGCGCTCCAGGAACTGGTCAACATGGGTGTGGAAAACATCATCACCTTTGACGCCCATGACCCGCGGGTACAGAACGCGATTCCGCTCCACGGTTTCGAGACGATCCAGCCTGCCTATCAGTTTATCAAGAATATTCTCCGCAACGCACCGGATATGAAGATTGACAGCGATCATCTGATGGTCATCAGTCCCGACGAGGGCGGTATGGGCCGCGCGATCTACATGGCAAACAACCTGGGCATCGATATGGGTATGTTCTATAAACGGCGTGATTACTCCACCATCGTGGACGGAAGGAACCCCATCGTAGAGCATGAGTTCCTTGGCTCTTCGGTGGAAGGCAAGGATATGATCATCATCGACGATATGATTTCCTCCGGTGACAGTATGATCGAGGTGGCCAAGCTGCTGAAGGAGCGCAAGGCCCGCAACATTTACATGTGCGCCACGTTCGGACTGTTTACCGGCGGCCTGGAGCGGTTTGACCGGGCGTATGAGTCGGGCCTGTTTACGAAGCTGCTGACGACGAATCTGGTGTATCAGACGCCGGAGCTGCTGGAGCGGCCTTATTATGTCAGCTGTGACCTGAGCAAGTATATCGCGCTGATCATCGATACGCTGAACCATGACGCTTCCATCAGCGGGCTGCTGAATCCGGCGGAGCGTATCCAGAAGGTGCTCACAAAGTTCCGGAATCACGAGAAGATCTGAGTGTGAGCGGCGGGACATGGAAGAAGGCGGAAGGTAGAAGGCGGACGCCGGACGCAGGCAGAGGCAGGAGGACGCAGCCGGACCCCGGGCGGAAGTTCCCGCCGGGGTCCCGAAATAAAAACATAAAGTTTTCAGCGTATCTGCGATAAAACAGATACGCTGTATTTTTAATCGGCACATTGGTATTTACGTCTTTTCTTCTGTAAAATGAAAGTACAATAAAACTACAGGAGGACGAACACTATGGAAAAATCTACTTATTCGTGATGGCAAGCAATTTTCAAACACGCTCAAAGCACCGACAAATTTCTCACTCTTGATGCCAACGAACTATGGCTTAAGGAAAATTGGAATAGTTCTTTACGCTTTCAATATATCCTCATAGATAACGAGGGTTACGTTACCCATCTCATTTGCTTTGTCAATACAGCCTTTGGTAAAGCCTGTTTTTGCAAAGAGATAAAAATGCGTTTTCTTGTAGCTGAACAGGGTACTGCGCTCCACAAGAGTTTCAAGTACACCAAGGTCAACCTTTTCGTTTGTCCATTTGCACTCGGCAAAAAGAGCAGTGTTTTTATCCGTTCCCATAATGTCGATTTCTTCTTGAGATTTCGTTTTGGGGTTTGCTCCCCACCAACGACCGAGATCGGTGAAGTTCACCGCACACTTGCCCTCAAGAAGTAGCTTCCAAAGATACTGTTTGCAAATATCCTCAAAAACGCCACCCATATAAGAGGAAAGTTCGGGAGCGATGCGGTTATATGCCAAATCAATAGCGCCTCTTGAAATAACGGAGGTGTTTTCCGGCACAAAGCGATACCAAAAGCGAAACATATTATCCTCGATAGAGTAGATCGTCTTGCGAGTAGATTTTTCACCGTAAGGCGATTCTTTTTTTACAATACCAAGTGTAATCAAGTTTTTAATGTAGGTAGCACATACGCTTGTATCTTCATCAATTTTATTGGAGATTTCGTTCATTTTAGATGAGCCGGTAGCAATAGCAGTAATCACTGCATTATAAATTGCAGGCTCACGCACCTCTTGCTTTAAGAGGTTATTGGGTTCTTCAAATATAAACGACGAAGGATTCAGGTGCGTATTTTTTATGTTTTCTTCAATAGAAAGCTTATCGTCAAGCTGCATAAGATACTGAGGTGTTCCGCCCACAATACCGTAAGCTAAAGCTTTATCTTCATCGGAGAAATTATTAAAATAACAGCAAGCCTCTAAAAATTCAAAGGGTTTAATTTTGAACTGCGCCGTTCTTCTGCCGTAAAGAGGTGCTTTATAAGCAAGCACGTGGTCTTCCATATACGACATAGAAGAACCGCACAGAATTAAGAACAGTTTTGACGTGTCCTTGTTCTTATCGATTAAAAGCTGAAGTGTAGAAGCAAGGCTTTTAGATGCACGGGCAACATATGGGTACTCGTCAATCACAAGTACAATTCTTTTGGTCTTAGCAAGTTCGAAAACGTGTTCAAGAGCCATCTGAAAATTACCAAAAGACGCACCCGAAGCAATACCTGTGTTATATTCCATAATGCTTCTTGAAAAGTTATCAAGATTTTGCTTGGCGTTGGTTTCAACGCCGGTAAAGAAAATATTTTCCTTATCTTTTACAAATTCGTTGATGAGGGCGGTTTTACCCACACGGCGGCGACCGTAAATAACGGCAAACTCAAATTTATCGGAATTATAGAGCCTGTTTAGTGTATTAAGCTCGTTTTCTCTTCCTATGAACATAGGTGTCCCTCCCTACGGAAAATTCGTGCTTTACGATTTACTTAAATATACTCCACAACAAAACAATAGTCAATAACTTTTTGAATATTTACTTTATTATGATTTACTAAAGTTCAAAGCACTATATAAACAACAGTAGACAGCACCTTTCTTTCACCGAAGTTTGTGCAGATACTGTCAGCAAAACCTGTTTCAGAATGGATTATTTCTGCCAGCAGGCACGAGGACTTAAAAAAAAGAAAGCATAGCTGGGGGATTGGGGTTTTCATTCAATCAGGTCTGCGCAGCAAATGCGCAGACCTGGCTGAATAGTTGCAAGGAATCTGTTAGTTACCGTATGTTTCCGCCAGGCGGTCATATTCGCCCGGCAGGAGGGGGAGGACTCCGCCGTGGCGCTTTTTGGTTTTGCCCAGGTCATAGGCTTCCGGCGGGAGGATCTGCAGCTGGCCGGTGGCGAAGTCAGGGGTGGTCATGGGCAGGTAGCCTTTGCCGGCGGCGAACTGGTCTGCAATCAGGCACCAGGTCTGGTCGGGAAGCCGGTAGGCTTCGGGGCCTTCGACGCCCATCAGGGTTTCCAGTGTCTGGGACGGTATGGTCCGGAAGTCTCCGGTGAGGCTGCGGCTTTTTTCCAGAATCAGGCATTTGTTGCTTTCGTCTTTGGATATCCGGTAGTACCAGCCGTTGTCTTCGACAATGGTTGTGTCTATGACGTGTTCGTTCCGTTCCATGTACAGAAACGGCGGGGTGTATTCCTGAAAATCATTGGTCCAGGAGGCGTAGATCCTCTGTTTGCTCTCCTGTTCTCCTTCGGCTTTGACCATGGAGGCCCAGAAAACGAAGAAGGCTTCTTTTTCTCTGTCGTAAATGGCTTCCGGCGCCCAGACGCATCCCGCTCCTTCGATTCCTACGGTGCAGGCGCATGCTTCGCTCCAGTGTACCAGGTCCTCGCTTTCCCATACGATTAGATCGCGGCTGCCCTGATATTGGGCCGCGTCCCAGCCATGTCCGGCTTCTATGCGCAGGTCCGTGGCAATCAGATAAACCTTTCCGCTTCCGGGGTCCCGTACCGGAAATGGGTCCCGCACGCCCTTGCAGCCAATCTCTGAACGGAGAACGGGGGTTCCATGGTTCAGATCGTTCCAGTGCAGGCCGTCTTTGCTGACGGAAAAATAAATCTGCTCCCCGTCTTTTTCCTCTCCGATAAAATGCACAAATAAATATCCTGACATGATTCTTTTCCTTTCTTTTCAAAGTCAATCCCCTCGAAGGAGGCGACCATATCCACCAAGTCTATACTGTAATCCATCGCAACTGTTCAGCCTGCCGCTATCCCGCCAGGTGCTTTCGCACAGAATGTGCGAAAGCCCGAGGCATGCAGTCCGAAGCTGCATGAAATGCAGTTTCCGCGCTTCGCGCAGCGCCTCAGCTATGCGAAACCGCTGTGTTTCTTCCGGGCCGTCGGTGCAGAACCTGCGGCTGTCTCCCCCCGGCTATGCCGAACCGCTGTGTTTCTTCCGGACCGTCGGTGCAGAACCTGCGGCTGTCTCCCCCCCCCGGCTATGCCGAACCGCTGTGTTTCTTCCGGGCCGTCGGTGTGGAACCTGCAGCCCTCTCCCCGCAGCTACGCCGAACCGTTATGTTTCTTCGCGTAGTTGGTAGGCGAGACGCCGGTATGGCGTTTGAAGACCTTACTGAAATAGCTCTCGTCGGAGAAACCTACTTTCTCGCTGATCTGGGACACTTTCATCAGCGAAGTCACCAGCAGCTCCTGGGCGTGGGCCACGCGCACCTCGGTCAGATACTGGAACACCGGTTTGCCCACACTTTGGCGGAACAGCCGGTTCATGTAATCGAAGTTGCAGCCGAACCGTTCCTCCAGGCTGTCTCCGCTAATCGCCTCATAGTAAAACATGTTCAGATAGTCCAGCAGCTCCCACACCTTCCGGCTTCCGCGGCTTTGATTTCCCGTCTCCTGCAGTCCGGCCGCGAGGAACTGCCGCGAGATATGTACCAGGGCCTCTAGCACGCGACAGGCGCACAGGGCGGCGCAGCCGGCTGTGGGACTGTTGTGAAAAGCGATGGCCTCGTTCAGCAGCTGTGTGGTTACGTGGTAGCCTGCGTCGGATGCCAGATGGAAGTATTTGGGGAGCATCAGTAATTCCTCACCCGCCAGGTTTCTGCGGCTGGAATCCATCATCAGCGACTGGAGTTTCTGCTCCCTCAGCTTCTCTCCTAGCTCCGTGTCCGTCAGCTCCAGTGCCGTCAGTGAGGAATACTGGAAATGAATGTAATAATATTCACAACAAGTGGCCTTTTTCCCCACATGGGTCCTGTCCGGGTCCATGAGGAAAAAATCTCCCGGCTTCAGCGTATACAGAATATCGTTTTCCGCCAGATACATTTCCCCCTGACGGATCAGATAAATGATATACTCGCCGGGCGTCCGTCTCCGATGCACATACGGCGGCTCAATGGCCGCCGTATCCGCAAGTCTTATTTCCGGGAGATGCCTGCAGTTGTACAGGTAATACCTCTTCCCTGAGAAATGGTTTTCGGAATGTTTCTCTGAATGCTTTTCGAAATATTCCATAACTCCTCCCTGATAACAGTTCTGCTGACTGAACCGCTGTTGCAGTTCAGCTGGCTGAACGGTTACGAATCGTTATCCTCCCTGCGTTTTATCATCCAAGATCCGGTTCGTCCAGCAGGCAGATGGTTCCCGGCGCTTTCCCCTCGGTCTCGAAGATCAGGATGGTGTTCTCGCCTTTGTTCAGCAGCGGCGCCGGAATATACAGCCGCTTCTGGGGTCCGATCTCCCAGAATCTTCCGATGTTGAAGCCGTTGACCAGTACGCAGCCTTTGCCCCATCCGGTGAAATCCAGAAATGTGTCGCCGGTCTCCTCCGCCTGGAAGGTAAACTCATAGAATCCCGGTGTTCCGGGAACCGCCGGAACAGAAAAGTCCAGACCGGACAGATCTTCCATGGGCAGGCAGTACTGGGTCCAGCGGTAATGGTTGTGGCCGTTCAGCTGAACGCTGCCGTCGATGCCCTTTCTCTGGCGCTCCAGGTTTGGTCCGAAGTTGACGCGCCCCATATTTTCCACAAGAATGGAAAGCTTCTCTCCCTTCGTCCGCGGCTCCTCCAGGGTGTGCTCGGTGAGCAGCTCCCGGTCGTACAGGGTAAGCAGCGGTTTTTCATCCACAAACAGATTGGCCCTGTCGTTGGCGCCCCAGAGACGCACTGTCTCCAGCGGTCCTTCGCAGCGCAGCGGGCTTTCGTAAAGGATATATCCGTAACCCTGGCCCAGTTTTTCCATGGACTGGGGGTATACGCTCTCCACCGGCCGGGAAATCTTGTCCAGGCTGCCAAACAAAGAGGCGCTGCGCCGGGCCTGCAGCGTGCCGTAGGCTTTTCTCCGGATCTTAGTGGTAAACTCCACTTCCGGGATCTCTGTGTATTTGCCGATCACCTGGCGGAAGGCCTCGTACTTGGGCGTGATCTGGCCGTCCTCTGTCAGCAGGGCGTCGTAGTCGTAGGAGGTCACGTCCGGCGTCAGCACGTCGTAGTAGTTGGCTCCGCTGGTGAAGCCGAAGTTGGTTCCTCCCTCGAACATATAGATGTTCACATGGCCCTCGGCCAGGATCTCGTCCAACGCCGTCACATGCTCCTGGATGTCTCCGGTCTGGTGGCATTCCACACCCCAGTTGTCGAACCAGCCAACCCAGAACTCCATGCACATCAGCGGCCGGCCGCCGATCTTCTGGCGCATCACGGCAAACTGCTCTTTTCCCTTGGAGCCGAAGTTTCCGGTCTGCAGCACGCCCTCGATCTTTCCGCAGTCGAAGGCGTCGCCCCAGGGACCGTCGGAGGTCACCAGCGGCACCTCGCAGCCGCAGGAGATCATCAGCTGTTTCATGTACTCCAGATACTCACTGTCGTCGCCAAAATATCCGTACTCGTTCTCCACCTGCATCATGATTACCGGGCCGCCTCTTGTGATCTGCAGCGGCGCGATGACCTCAAACAGCTTCTCATAATAACTCTTTACATGGTCCAGGTACGGCTGATACATACATCTCAGCCGCATACCGTCCTCCTTCAGAAGCCAGTACGGCAGGCCGCCGAACTCCCACTCGGCGCAGATATAGGGCGACGGGCGCAGGATCACCATCAGTCCCAGTTCCTGTGCCAGGCGCACATAGCGGACAATGTCCAGGATCCCGGTAAAGTCAAACTGTCCCTTCTCTTTCTCATGAAGATTCCAGGGAATGTACGTTTCCACCGTGTTGCAGCCCAGCGCCTTCAGTTTTTCAAGCCGGTCGCGCCAGTATTCCGGAACAACCCGGAAATAGTGCATACCGCCGGATATGATCTGGACCTTCTGTCCGTCCAGGTAAAAATCGTCACGAATCTCAAATTGATGCATTTGCTAACCCTCCTTCTCCGGCGGCAAACCGTTCCGCCTGTCTGATTCATCGGTCGTCGTCTTTCGTATTATAATACTTCTTTTCCGGAAAGACAACTTGATTCGTCCGCGGCGCGCAGCCGCCGCAAACAAAATGGGGATACCCAAACCACAAAACCTCTCTGGTTGATGGCAGGTATCCCCATATCCTGTAACCGTTCAGCGCAGCTGAACTATTACACGCGTCAGGGTCTGTTCCCCGCCGCGGGGAGATTACTCTCCTCTTACAAACTGTACTTCACCGTGCTCTGCAACGAAAGCGTCAAGGTCTTCCTGGATGGAAGCTTTTACTTCGTCATAGCCGGCTGCCTTCAGTTCTTCTCTCATGTCGTCGATGGCTGCTCTCGGATCGTCAAACTTACCGTATGCAAGCTGCGGAATATATTTTGACAGAACGTTTGCCAGAGCCGCCTGTTTGGACTCGATGGAAGCGGTGTCGATGATAAAGTTCTCAAACGGATAGTCATAGCCGATGCTGTTCAGGTTCGCGATGAAATCCTGAGTTCCATCCCACCAGGTGGAATCCTGAAGCTCAAGGTCGTCGTTACGTCCCAGCCAGAAGTTGGAGTCCAGAGCGTCTGTACTCTGATCCCATCCGTCCGGACGCGCCAGTTTGCCATCGTCTGTTACAACGTAATCTTCACCTTCGATACCGTAGTTCAGAAGGCGGTAGCACTCTTCGTCTGTTCTGAGCAGGTCGTAAACCATCAGAGCGCGCTCCGGATGCTGGGAGTTTGCGCTGATTGCACATGCCTGATGCAGTTTCAGAGGATGAGCAACGTTCTGGTTTTCCATTCCCCAGTAATAGAACTTCGGATCGGAACCAGGCTGTTTTGCTTCCATGTTCGGAACGATGGAGCTGTAGTAGGTCTGCGCGTGATGCTGGTCAGCGCCGCTGGTGCCTGCGTACATTTCCTCACGGGAATCACCGTCGAAGTTCAGAACGTCCTCACGCCATACGCCCATGTCGTTCCACTCTTTCATCAGCTCTGCCGCGTCGTACAGTGCGTCGCTTTCCATGTACGGAGAAACAACGGTTCCCGGATCGCTCTGCATTACGCCCCAGAAGTCTGTGTAGTTTCCTACGCCTACGCCGTTAAACAGTGTATAATCGGTTTTGGAGGTAAGATATCCGCCAAGGATACCTGCTGTGTTGTTCTTTCCTGGAACATCCCACGGGATGCAGTCCGGCTGATTGTCTTTAATCCACTGGAAGTAGGTGGTCAGCTGTTCGAACTCGGTGATGGTTCCGTCCGGGATGCCAGCTTCCGCCGCCCAGTCGCCGCGGTAGAACATACCGTGGTTGGTGTACTGAATGTAGTTGTCCTCGGGAATGAAGTAAATATCGCCGTCGTATTTACAGATCTCCCAGTCGTCGTCCTCGGTAACCTGCGCATAGGTGTTGGGAGCGTAGGTCTGCAGCATATCCTCGGTCAGAGGCATGAACGCGCCTTTGATCACGTTCTCCCAGCCGTACAGCCAGTCAGTCGCGGTACAGATCAGGTCCAGGGATGTGTCGCCGCTGAGCAGCTGCAGGTTGTACTGTGTCTGCCAGTCGGTCCACTCTACATAGGTGTACTCCAGCTCTGCGTTGACTTTCTCGTTCAGGATCGCGTTCAGCTGCTCCAGCATAGCCTCCAGTCTTCCGTTGGTGGGACGGTTGCCCAGAACCAGCATATTGATGACTTCGTGTGAGGAAGTATCGATCTCTCCCCCTGTGGATGTGGATGTGGAAGTAGCTGTGCTACCGCTGTTGGAGCTGCTGCCTTTGTTGGCATCGTCGTTTCCGCCGCCGCATCCTGCCAGGCTCATTGCCATCATGGACGCCATAACCAGGGCGATCGCGCGTTTACGAGTGTTTGTCTTTCTCATAGTTCTCCTCCTTTTCTCCTTTTGGATTTGGTTATAGAGTTTTATGTGAATCCCCTTGGGGAATCATCATCCTTTGACTGCTCCGACAGTGATACCGGAGATGAAGTATTTCTGTACGAACGGGTACAGGAAGATGATGGGGCCTGTGGCCACAACCGCCGTCGCCATCTTCAGGGTATTGGTCGGAAGGTCTGTGATGGTTACGTTGGCGCCGGCCACGGAGCTTTTCAGCGCGTTGGCCTGGTTGATAATGCCGTACAGGTAATACTGCAGCGGCTTATATGTAACGGAGCTTCCCAGATACAGAGAGGACTGATACCACTCGTTCCAGTAGCCAAGAGCCAGGAACAGGCCTACCGTCGCAAGGGCCGGCTTCAGCATCGGGAAGATCAGGGACAGGAAAATACGGAAGTCTCCCGCGCCGTCAATCTTTCCGGACTCTGTAATCTCGTAAGGCACCGACTTGGCGAAGTTCTTCATCAGCACGATGAGCCATGGCGACATAAGAAGCTGCAGGAACACCGCAAGATAGCTTCCCTTCAGTCCCAGGGTGCCGGATACCCACAGGTAGGTGGGAACCATACCGGCGGAAAACAGGGTCGTGAAGTAGATGAAGAAGGAAATCACGTTGCGCAGCGGGAAATCTTTTCTCTGCAGCGCGTATCCTGTCATAGCGATGATAAACAGTCCAAGAGCGGTTCCCAGCACCGTCATGGCGATGGTCACGCCGTAGGAGCCGAGGATCATCTTGGGGTAACGGAATACCCACTCGTAAGCGGAAAGGGTAAATCCTTTCGGCAGAAGTCCAAATCCCTCGCGGCTGATAATACTCTCTGTACTGAAGGAAGCCGAGATCACCAGCACAAACGGGAAGATACAGATAACAGACCACAGAGTCACTACCGCGTAGGAGATAATCTTCAGAAGCTTTGTACTCGGGTCAAGCTTGATCTTATTCTTGTTCATTTTCTCACCCTCCTAGAACAGTGCGTAATCCGGATCGATACGTTTTACCACCCAGTTGCTGATCATAACCAGAACGAAACCAAACAGCGACTGGTAAAGTCCCACAGCCGAAGATGTGGAGAAGTTGTTCTGGGTCGTCATGGTACGGTATACGAAGGTCTCGATGATATCGGTCGTCTCGAACAGCTGGGAGTTTACACCGCCGGTCAGGTTCCAGAACAGACCGAAGTTTCCTCTCATGATTCCGCCAAGAGCGAACAGGAGCAGAATGATAAACGTTCCTTTCAGAGAAGGAAGGATGATGTGGCGGATTCTCTGCCAGCTTGTAGCTCCGTCCACCTCGGCTGCCTCCACCATACTGGAGTCGATTCCGCAGATTGCAGCAAAGTAAACCACCGAACCGTAGCCTGTCTGCTGCCACATGTTGCAGAAGAAGATGATGAACGGCCAGATGCCTGCCTGGCTGTAAATCTGCAGCGGGTCGCCGCCGGTCTCACGGATCAGCGTGTTCAGCGCTCCGGTGTCATAGTTCAGAATGTTGAACGCGATCGCTCCGATCAGAACCACGGAGATAAAATACGGCAGGAACATAACGGTCTGAGATACCTTTTTGAACCATTTGTTCCGGATTTCGTTGAGCATCAGGGCGATTACGATCTGGAAGATGTTTCCGAGAACGATAAACGCAAGATTGTAAAGAATCGTATTTCTGGTCAGCAGCCACAGTTCGCCGGAATTGATCAGGAATTCGAAGTTGTCCAGACCGCAGAACGGGCTTCCGAAAATTCCACCCCGGAAGTTATAATTGGTGAACGCGATCCATATGCCGGGCAGCGGGCAGTAATTAAATACAATAAAGAAGATGATCGCCGGCAGGCACATAAGCATCAGTGTCCGGCTGTTCCACAGCGATTTGAAAAGAGACGATCTCTTTTTATAAGGAACAGCCACGGCCGCGTTCGTTCCCTGACTTGTTTTCTTTTTCATTGCTTCTCCTCCATTCTTTCTTTTTTGTAGATCAGGTTTTATGAAACCGCTTTCAAGTTGTTCCAAAAAATAAAGACCCAATGCATTCTCTTCCTGCGACTCTTTGTGCAAACCGCACGGGTGTCTTTTGAATTCACGGATTCCAATCGTTGTTTTTGTAGTATTTCCTTTTCTGCAATCCAAAACGGTTTCGTCCGATCCCTCTTCGTGACTGTTTTCTTGAAACCCCTTTCATGACTCTTACTATACGCTTTTCATTTATAAATGTCAATAGGGTCTTGTGCATTTTATTAATATATTTTTTATGATTTCTTTACTTTTCGTCATTATTGCCTATTTTGCTTTTTCCTTTTCGGCAATATTTCACAATCGCCTGCTGAATCGTAAGGCAGCCTCCACGTTTTCATATGATCCGGGCAGGTACTGAGCAGACCGTAACTGTTCAGCCAGGTCCGTGCATTTACTGCACGGACCGTATGGAATCGCAGTGCCTGCGTGCATCCGGCCCATCGCGAAGCGGTTTTCTATGGCCATCTGCCGTAACTATTCAGCTGGCTGAATAGTTACGGCAGACCTGGAGGACCTGGAGCGAAACCAGCCACTATCCCGCGAGGTGTTTTCGCGCAGAATGCGCGAAAATCCCGAGGTCTGCAGCGCGAAACTGTATGAAATGCAGTTTCTGTGCATCGCGAAGCGTGTAATCGTTCAGCAACGCTGAACTGTTACGCGAACCTGAAAAACCCGAAAAAACCTTCTTGACTTTCCGGAAGCTCCGTGACATAATACAGGGGATAAATTGTAACGGCTCCGCGCAGCCGGACCGTTACCATAAGATTACCGCCGGGTAACGCTTATTTTTACTCCGTTAGGCCTTTGAAGGAGTGAAAATAGGCGTTTTTGTTTTTCTCAATCTTTTTTATGGAGGTCACTATGAAAATAACAAATTGTTTCCGGGATTTTGCAAAGTACGCTTCCTTAAACGTTCTGGGGATGCTGGGGCTGTCCTGCTACATTCTGGCGGACACCTTTTTTGTCGCCAGAGGTCTTGGCGCCAACGGCCTGGCCGCGCTCAACCTGGCCATTCCCATCTACAGTTTTATCCACGGAAGCGGTCTGATGATCGGCATGGGCGGAGGCACCCGGTATTCACTGCAGAAAAACCAGGGAAAACGCGCCTCCACCGACCAGATCTTTACCGGGGCCGTGTATCTGGCGGCGGCATTCGCCGTGGTTTTTGTCCTTGCCGGCGTATTCCTGTCTGGTGCGATCGCCGCCCTTTCCGGCGCGGACGAAGCCGTCTTTTCCATGACGAAGACGTATCTGCAGGTCATTTTACTGTTCGCGCCCGCATTCTTAATGAACAATGTTCTTTTGTGCTTTGTGCGCAATGACGGCGCCCCGCAGCTGTCCATGGCCGCTATGCTCGGCGGAAGCCTGTCCAATATTATTCTGGACTATGTTTTTATCTTCCCCTGCGGCATGGGAATCTTCGGCGCGGTACTGGCCACGGGACTGGCCCCGGTGATCAGCATGGGAATCCTGTCGCCCCACTTTCTGCGCAAAAGGAACGGCTTCCACTTTACCCGCCGTCCCTGCGGCCTGCATCTTCTGACCGGCATTCTCTCCAGCGGGATCCCGTCTCTGATCACAGAGGTGTCTTCCGGCGTGGTAATGATCGTGTTCAACACCATCATCCTTTCTCTGCGCGGGAATACGGGGGTGGCGGCCTATGGCGTTATCGCGAATCTGTCTTTGGTAGTCCTTTCTGTCTACACAGGGATTGCCCAGGGGATCCAGCCCCTCCTCAGCGGCAGTTTCGGCGCCGGTAAGCAAAAAGAGGTACGGGCCATTCTGAAATACGCCCTCTGTACCATGCTGGTTTTATCCGCGCTTATTTATTGTTTTCTGTTTTCCCAGGCCCCCTGGGTCGTCTCTGTCTTCAACAGTGAGCAGAACACACTTTTGCAGACCATTGCCGTTCAGGGCCTGAAGCTGTATTTTACGGCCTGCCCGTTTGCCGGGTTCAACATCATACTTTCCGTCTATTTTACTTCCACGGAATATGCCCGGCCGGCTCATATCCTCTCGTTCCTGCGCGGGTTCCTCCTGATCATCCCCATGGCGTTTCTGCTGTCAAAAGCCGCGGGCATGACCGGAGTGTGGTGCGCCTTCCCTGCCACAGAGCTGTTTACCGCCGCTTCCGGCGTTCTGTTTTTCCGCAAGAGCAGACGCCGGTAAGCCGGTAATTCCGCGATCCGCAAAAAAAGCAGAGCGAAAACCCCAAAAAGCGTGTCTGAAAATCCATTTCCTCGATTTTCAGGCACGCTTTTAACGTTTTCTCTCTGCTTTTTTCCGGAACAAATTCCACACAAACTGTGACGCACATCTTGCAGAAAGCAATTTTCAAACACGCTTTAACGCCGTACATTTCCCCAGTTGGGGTCCGGCGCCGACTTCACGGTAGAATTGCGCACCAGCAGCCTGGTGGAGATTTTCTGGACCGCGGGAACCTCCTCCCCGCTGATCAGCTGCACCGCCGTGTCCACCAGCTTCTTCCCGAAGGTATCGTAATCGTAGCAGACGCTGGTCAGTCTCGGCATTACCGTGTCCACGATAAAGGTATTGTCAAAGCTGACAATGGCCATATCCTCCGGGATCCTCAGCCCCCGCTCTTTCACGGAACGCATCACGCCCACCGCGCTGAAATCATTGATGGCCATAACCGCCGTCGGCATGGTCCGGTTGGTGTCGAACAGCTGGTTCATACATTTGTAGCCGCCCTCGATATCGTAATCCGACTCCGGCAGATACCGCTCACGGAACGTAATGCCGTGGCTTCTCAAGATGGTCTTGTAGCGCATTCTCTTGTCGTAGGTAGACTTTACATGGTTTCTTCCCCCGATCATGGCAATATGGCGGTGCCCCAGGGAAAACAGATGCTCCATGGCCAGGTCCACGCCGCTCATCTCGTCGATGGACACCTGCCAGCAGCGGGCCCCCTCCACCTTTCCTGTGGTGATCACCGGCACTGACTCCGCCAGGCGGTTGATCAGATCCGCGAACTCCGGGTCCGTCACCAGCTGGTCGGATTTTCCTCCCATCATAATGATCGCGTCCACCCGCATGTCGAACATCTTCTGAAGATAGCGGACCTCCAGTTCGTAGCTGTTCATAGGCGAGAAGATCATCGGGTAATATCCCTGCCGGTTGATCTCCTGCTCGCACTCTGTGAGCAGCTGGGCGTAGTAAGGGTTCATCAGGTCCGAGGACAGCAGGCCGATAACCTTTGTCTTGGGACTGGCCAACCCCTGGGCCAGCGCGTTGGGACGGTAATCGTATTTCCGGATCACCTCTTCTACCCGGCGGCGTTTTTCCTCGCTGACCCTGGCGTTCTGGGTCATGACCCTGGACACAGTGGACGGAGACACCCCGGCTTCCTTCGCAATCGTATAAATATTCAGCTCACTTCTTCCCATCTCCGTTCCTCCTTTCCATGGCAGCTGTACATACGGGAGATTTTTGGCAACGATTC
>JAGHIA010000165.1 GCA_017887445.1 Fusicatenibacter sp. | reverse complement strand
CGGGGCAGGCGAAGGGCTTCACGCCCTGAGCCTGAGGCGCACTGAGACGGGAATGCATCAGGCATTCCTGTCGAATTGCGCCGGTCCCCGTCCGACAGGGCCTGTATGCGTTTAGATTTTCCGCCTCCCCGCAGCCGCCCGCCGTCCCCATGCGCAGCCATGCCCCGGGCGCGCGCCAGACGCCAGCCGGACAGGGCCAGGCGCCGACGGCCACACCACAGCAGCGCTCCGCGGCGACAGGGGCCGGAGGCGTCCGCCCTAAATCCCAATATCATGCTGGTCCAACGCCGCAAAATCCGACAGCGCCTGGCGCAGCAGTTCATGTCCCGGCTTCGCCAGCTCCAGATCCTCCGCCAGCAGCTTCCCTGCCGCCTGGCTGGCCTTCATTAGCTCCTCCGAATCCCGGAAAATATCCGCAAGGGCGAATTCCATGTCGCCGCTTTGCCGTGTCCCCAGCAGATCCCCGGATCCCCGAAGCTTCAGGTCCTCTCTGGCGATCAGAAATCCGTCGTTGGAGTGGTTCAGGATGTCCAGGCGCTTGCTGGTGGCCTCGTCGGAGGTCCCCTGCACAAAAATGCAGTAAGACTGATATTCTCCTCTGCCCACGCGCCCCCGCAGCTGATGCAGCTGGGCCAGGCCGAAGCGCTCGGCGTTCTCCACCATCATCACCGTGGCGTTTGGCACATTGACGCCTACCTCCACCACGGTGGTGGAAACCAGCACCTGGATCTCATTTCGCGCAAACTGTTCCATGATCTCGTTTTTCTCCGCCGGCTTCATCTTTCCGTGCAGATAACGGACGCAAATGCTTTCCGGCAGCGTGTGCTTCAGCCGCTCGGTATAATCCAGCACATTCTCCGCGTCCATTCCCTCGCTCTCCTCCACCATGGGGCAGATCACATAGGCCTGACGGCCCTGCTCCACCTGCCGCTGGATAAACCGGTAAGCGTTGGGCCGGTAGCCAATGTTCACCACGCAGTTTTTGATGGGAAGCCGCCGGGCAGGCAGCTCGTCGATGACCGAAATGCTCAGATCCCCATACAGAATGATCGCCAGCGTCCTTGGAATCGGCGTGGCGCTCATTACCAGCACATTGGGCGGCTCTCCTTTTTCCGCCAGGGCCGTGCGCTGGCGTACGCCGAAGCGGTGCTGTTCGTCGGTGATCACCAGCGCGAGGCTGTGATACTGTACCTTTTCCTGGATCAGCGCATGGGTGCCGATAACCATTTTACAGCTTCCATCTGCCAGTTCCTGGTAAATGCGGCGTTTTTCTTTTGCCGTGGTGGAGCCGGTCAGCAGACGGGGTTCGTACTGCTCCAGGTGATTGTCCGCCAACAGGGAACATAGGGATTCATAGTGCTGCCGCGCCAGAACTTCCGTGGGCACCATCAGCGCGCTCTGGTAGCCGTTTTCCGCTGCCAGGATCATAGCCAGGAACGCCAGCACAGTTTTCCCGCTGCCCACATCCCCCTGCACCAGCCGGGACATGCGCGCGCTGCTTTTCATGTCGCTCTCGATCTCATTCCATACCCGCATCTGGGCTCTGGTCAGCGGAAACGGAAGGTTTTCGATCACTTCTTCCGTCGTCCAGACCGCACGGATGGGAAAAGCGTTGCGGATGTCCTCCGTCCGCTCCTTCAGCCGGCGCATAGCCAGCAGGAAAAAGAAAAATTCGTCGAACACCAGCCGTTTTCTCGCCTGCTGCAGCGTCTCCATGTTTTCCGGAAAATGGATCTGTTCCAGTGCGTAATTGATCTCGCACAGACCGTTTTCCCGCCGGATCTCTTCCGGAAGATATTCCTGCTCCAGGGCGCGGCTTTCCGTCAGCTGGCGGACGGCCTTGGCCACCATTTTGCTGGTCAGGCCCTTGGTCAGGCCGTACACCGGCTGCAGGCAGCTGATCATCTGGTCGTAAGCGCCCAGGGTAAACACCTCCGGCTGCTCCATGACAAGCCGGCCGGATTTTTCCTGCACTTTTCCCCGGAACACATAGGACGCGCCTTTTTTCAGCGTGGAGCGGAGAAAGGGCATGTTGAACCAGGTCAGCTGCAGACGCACACTGTCCTGCACAAGCTCCAGCAGAATCACCGATTTCCGCTGATTTCCCTTCACCGACGGACTGTTGACAATCATCCCCCGCACGGCGCATGTTGTCCCTGCGCGCACAGCGGAAACCGGAACCGGAGAGGTATACTGGTCATATTCTCTGGGATAATAATGCAAAAGCTGCCGCAAAGTGGTGACTCCCACTTTTGCGAACAGCTTTTCCGTTTTCTCTCCGATTCCCTTCAGACTTCTTAAAGGTTCGTCGTTCAATTATTCCACCGAAATCACGCAGTAGTAAATCGGCTGTCCGCCAAAATTCACTTCCACGTCGCAGTCCGGATACGCCTCTGTGACCATCTCACCCAGTTTTTCGGCGTCCTCCTCACTCATATCGGCTCCGTAATAAATACTGATCAGCTCACTGTCCTCATCCACCATGGCGTCCACGACCTCTTTGGAAACGGTCAGGACTTCCTGGCCTACAGCGAGAATACCGTGATCTCCAAGGCCCATAATATCTCCCTGGCGGATCTCCTTGTCGTCAATACGCGTATCCCGCACGGCGTAGGTTACCTGTCCGGTCTTTACGGCTTTGATGGCCTCCGCCATCTCCTCCGCGTTCTCCTCGGCGCTCTTGCCCTGCACATAGCTGATCATGGCGGTGATTCCCTGGGGCACAGTGGTCGTAGGGATAACGAAAACCTTTCTGTCCTTCGTCATGGCCTGGGCCTGGTTTGCCGCCAGAATGATATTTTTGTTGTTGGGGAAAATAAAAATATTCTTTGCGTGTACTTTGCCGATAGCTGTCAGCATGTCCTCGGTGCTGGGATTCATGGTCTGCCCGCCTTCAATCAGGTAGTCTACGCCCAGTTCCTTAAAAATGTCCGCAATACCGTCTCCGATGGAAACCGCCAGGAATCCAATCTCCTTTTCCTCCTGCGGCGTTTTCTCCTCTTCCAGCTCTTTGCGGCGCTTCTCGTCTTCCGCCGCCTGCTCTTTCGCGATCTTCTCAGCGTTTTTGATCAGACGCTCCTGGTGTTCCTCACGCATGTTGTCAATCTTCATACGGGTCAGCTGTCCGTAGGTCAGCGCCTTTGAGATCGCCTTGCCAGGATCATTGGTATGTACATGAACCTTGACAATCTCATCGTCCGCCACAAGTACAATGGAATCTCCGATCCCGTTGAGGAAATCTTTGAACGCCAGCTCTTCCTCCTCCGGCATCGGCTGCTCCAGCATGATGATAAACTCGGTACAGTAACCGAATTTGATCTCCTCCTCCGTCTCCTTCGACGGTTTGACAAAACCTGTCTTCGTCTCCGGAGTCTCAAAATCCAGATCGATCTCTTTGCCCCGGAACGCATCCAGCGCGCCCTCCAGAACCGTCAGCAGGCCCTGCCCGCCGGAATCCACCACGCCCGCCTCCTTCAGCACCGGAAGCATCTCCGGCGTCTGGGACAGCACATACCTGGCGTGATCGGTCACATCCTCGATAAAGTTTCCAAGGTCTTCGCAGTCCCCGGCCAGCTCCGCCGCTTTGACCGCGGCGCCTTTGGCCACGGTAAGGATGGTTCCTTCCTTCGGCTTCATAACCGCCTTGTACGCCGTCTCCACGCCCTTCTCCATGGCAGCCGCCAGGACCAGCGCGTCAATCTCCTCATAATCGCGGATCACTTTCGTAAAACCGCGCAGAAGCTGTGATAAAATAACCCCGGAGTTTCCACGGGCTCCCCGTAAGGAACCGGAAGATATCGCTTTGGCCAGATTGTACATGTTTGGCTCGGAAAGGCTGTTTACCTCTTTGACCGCCGACATGATGGTCAGCGTCATATTGGTGCCTGTGTCACCATCCGGAACGGGAAATACGTTCAGCTCGTTGATCCATTCCTTCTTTACTTCCAGATTCTTTGCACCCGCCAGAAACATTTTCGCAAACAATCCGGCGTCTATCTTATTCGTAGCCACTTTCTTTCATTCCTCCTATACCATCAGTCAATGACGCGAACGCCTTCCACCATAATGTTGATGTGCTCGATCTCCATACCGGTGAATTCCTCCACTTTGTACTTCACGTTGTTGATCAGATTGTCCGTCACCGCGCTGATGCTGACGCCGTACGATACGATCACATGGAAGTCCAGGGAGATTTTATTGTCGTCGATTTCGACGTTGATCCCATGTTTCAGGCTGTCTCTTTTCAGAAGCTTTACCAGGCCGTCTTTCATGTTTACCGCGGCCATTCCGACAATTCCGAAACACTCCACCGCCACGCTGCCCGCGTATGTAGCGATGACTTCCGGATTGATCACGATTTCTCCCAGACTTGTATTCATTCGCCCTTTCATGCTTCGCCCTCCAATCTAAAAAAATGAATAACACATTATGATTATTATAACCGCTTTTCGCCGAAAATGAAAGTTGAAAATGAAAATCACAAACAACTTGGGTAACTGTTCGTAACAGTCCAGCCTGCTGAATAGTTACGGCATCCGTCCATTGAAAATCGCTTCGCGGTTGGCCGGATGCCCGCAGGCACTACGTTTTCATACGGTCTGTGCAGTAAATGCGCAGACCTGGCTGAACTGTTACACCTATTGTAATTAATTTTCATTTTCTACTTGCAAAAAATGACTGCATCTGTTAAAATAGCTTATGTTGTGAGCCTGGATTAATAATATCAGGCTTTAGAACGTATGTCAAGGAGGTGCAATCATGGCAAAGTGTGCAATTTGTGAAAAAGGCGCTCATTTCGGAAACAACGTAAGTCATTCACATAGAAAAACAAACAAAATGTGGAAATCTAACGTAAAATCAGTAAAAGTGAAAGTAAATGGTGTACCGCAGAAAATGTACGTATGTACTTCCTGCCTGAGATCCGGCAAAGTTGAGCGTGCATAAGAATCCAAATGTGTTACAGAAAGAAGACTGACGCAGCGTCGGGGAAACCGGCGCGCGGCAGTCTTTTTTATTTTCGCAAGCAGTCAAATACTCCTCCAGGCAACGGGGGATCGGATTCCCGCAGCAGTCTCGCGGAAACGGACAAACCAGTCACGCTTGCATGGACCTTTACTCAGAAAAGCCGCCGGCATCTTTCCAGATACTCCGACGGCTTTTTTGCGGACATGTTAGTCTAAGGTTCTCTCATATATGAATTTGCTTTTTGTAACAGTTCCGCGTTGCTGAACTGTTGCGTTCTTTTCTATGGTTTTACTATATCAGAGAACTATTAAAAAAATCTGTCTCTTTTTCTTAAAGATTCTTGAAAAAAATGTTAACTGCAGAAAAGATTGTACCCCAAAAGGAGCAGAAACGCCGCAGCCAGCACACAGAGAAACTGATTCGGTATCAGCATTCCAATAAGGATCCCAATGCCGATCCAGAACAGCAGAAATCCAAGAATCCGGCACACATGTCTACTCCTTCTGACTTTCCTCTTGATTTATTATATGCTCGACTTCTTTGGCCGTATACTCATTTTCGCCGTCCTTGTGGGTAAAACGGCTGATGATATCGGGAGCCATATCGATGACCTTGGACACGGCGTCCTGATTTTTGATGTTGACCAGCCGGGTGCCGTTTTTGTTGATCACCAGCACGGCGCTGGGGGAAATCTTCCCTCCCATTCCGCCGCCTCCGTTATTTTTCGCATTTTCCTGGAACGCGCCGGCGGCCACGCCAAAGGATACGTCCACCAGCGGGAGCAGGATCGTATCGTTGATATGGATCGCCTCCCCCACCACGGTTTTTGTGGTAATAAAGCTGTCCATGCCCTTAAAGAGGGCCTCCACCGTTGCCTGGAAACTGTTGTCTTTCTCTGCCATTTTTTCTGCCTCCTTCTAACGAAATTTTCTGTATAGGATCCTGATATTTCTGTCACGGAACAGGCGCCAGAAGGCCTGTACCAGCGTAATTCCGTAAATCCTTCCCGCGGCGCTTATATCCATCCGCAGAATCTCCTGCTCAAACACGGGAACGACCCGAAACTCTCCTGTGAGCGCTGGTCCAAACAGACTGACGAGCCCCAGTGTCTGCCCGGTGAGCGCCGGGTCGTCGAACCCAAAGGTAACGTTCCCCTTCACTTTTCTCGGCAGAAGCTGTCCCAACACTTTGCGCGCCTCGCCCAGCAAAAGCTTCATTCCCTCGCGAAACGGCTCTGACGCAAGAAAACGCTTCCAGTCTTTCAGGGATTTCTTCAGGCGCTGCAGCCGCTTCTTCAGCCGGCCGGCCGCCTGCGCCGCGCGCCGCGGCAGTCCCAGAATCCTTCCGATCCCGAAAAAAAGTCCCCGGAAAAATCCTGCCATCTTGTTTGCGAGCCATTGGAGCAGTCCCACCGCCTTTTCCCACGGCAGCCGGCCGGAAGAGGCAGCTGCCGGTTCTGAAACTTCCGGATTCTTGAAAGACTCATCCTCAGTGACGGAATTCTGCAATTTTGCACCATCATCGGTTTCGCTGCTTTGAGGTTCTTTGGCGATTCTATCCTCCGCTGCTTCCAGCGGCTCATAGGATGCTTCTGATGTTACAGATTCTTCAACTGCTTTTCCGGGTGTCTTACCAGCTTTTTCCCCGGCGCTTCTTTTGGCCGTTTCATCCTCCTTGCCATGGCCCGGTGTTTTTCCCTGACCGCCGGATCCCTCCCGCCTGCCGCCAAACCGCCGCACCGGAAGCCCAAACAGCCGCACACAGCCGAAAAAACTCCCGTTTTCGTAAACCGCGTCCAAAGCCACCGCCCGGAACAGCCAGGAAATTTTTCCGGCAGCCGCAAAACGCCTCCATCCATCCTCTGGTTTTTGCAGCCGTCCGCGGTAACGGACAGGCACAAACAAAAGCACGGCAACAGCCAGAAGCAGCGCGGCCAGGAGAATCAGCAGTACAATTCCTATTATTTTCAAAACAAGCAATAAAATATGTACCATTTATTCCCTCTCCAGCAGCCAGTCCCTGATATTCATATTTTCCGTTTCCTCATATACCTCCCGGACGATCTCCATCAGGATCTCCATCGCTTCCGCCTTTGTGAATCCCATACCTACGATCATCGGACACCGTTCCCGAAAGGTTTTCTGTAAAAAAAGTTCCGAGGGAAGCAGGTCCAGATTGTTCTTGTCATTGGAAGCAATCGTCACAAGCCAGACGCCTGGCGCCGGTCTGCCTTTCTCCAGACGCCGCATCAGCTTTTTTTCCTGTCCTCTGACAGTATTTCCCAGGTATAGATTTTTATACCATCTCAGCATGAAATCCCATCCTTTGGCAGCCTCCGCCGCAAAACGCGGAGACATCATGATTTTTTAATATTTCCGGTTTTCCCAGAGATTCGCCCGTTTTAACTCCAGGTATTCCTCATATGCATGTTCCAGTATCTGCTTTTCATTGGAAAACTTCAGCAGATGGTACGCTTCGTGAAATTTGTAATAGCCGGAGTCCACAAAATATTCCTCCCTCTGAGGCCTGCTGTGAAAATTCCGGGAACTCATCAGGTACCAGTGTACCTCCTTGTGCACACTGTCCTCGGGAATTTTAAAGCTGTACTGGCTCTTTCCGATATAGCGCACCGCCGACGCGAGCACGCCTGCCTCCTCATACACCTCGCGCACAGCGGTTTCCTTATAATCCTCTCCAGCCTCGACGGTACCCTTTGGAAGCACCCAGCAGGTATATCTGTTTTTATAATTTTTATACAGTGTCAGAATTTTTCCACGGTAAATGACAACTCCTCCACAGCTCACTGCTTCTATCATCTCGCGTCCTCCTGAGTCAAAGTATACGTAACAATTCAGTCAGCTGAACTGTTACAAGTATACGCCATTTTCCGTCTGCACGCAACCGGAAATCCCAAACGTAACAGTGGAGGTAACGATTCAGCCGGCTGAATCGTTACAGGTTTACAGATCTCCATAATACGCCTGGAACACCTGACGCGCGATGGGCGTCGCGACGCTGCTTCCGCTTCCGGATGCCTCCGCGATCACAGCCACCACCAGGTCCGGGTCCTCCGCGTTGGAGAATCCTACAAACCAGGAATGTGTGTCTTCCGTTTTGTCTCCGTGTTCCGCGGAACCGGTCTTTCCGGCGATATTGTACCCAAGATCGTTGAGGGAACGGGCCGTGCCGTCCTCCACAACGCCGCGCATCAGCTCCGTCAGCTTGTCCGCCTCGGAAGCGCTCATCACCTCCGCCAGTCTCTGGGACGATGTCTCCGACACTCTGGTGCCGTCGTAAGCTTCGATCCGGTCCACAAAATACGGCTGCATCATTACGCCGTCATTGGCCACCGCGGAAGCGATCATGGCCATCTGAAGGGGTGTCACCAACGTATTTCCCTGACCGATGGAGGTCTGCATCATCAGCGCGTCGGCTGTGGAACTGTCCACGGAAAACCTGGAGCGGCTGGTGGGCAGCTCCAGCTCCAGCCGGCTGTTCAGATACAGCGTGTCCGCCAGGGACTGGAAGGAGCCTTTGTCCAGGGAAAGGCCGATGGTCGCAAAGGCGCTGTTGCAGGAATTGGCAAAGGACTGGTAGAAATCCTCCTGCCCGTGCACTTCATTTCCCGCACAGTGGATCGTATAGCCGCCGTTGGTCACCTCGCTCACACAGTCGAAGGAGAAGCCGTCCACCGTCTGGTTCTGACGCAGATAGGCCAGGGCCGTAACGATCTTAAAGGTGGAGCCTGGCGGATACTGGCCCTGCAGGCCGCGGTTCAGCAGCACGCCGCTTTCATCGTCCGCCACCAAGCTGTCCCAGTCCTCGTCGATGGTATTTGGGTCAAAGGAAGGCTTGCTGACGCTGACCAGCACTTTCCCTGTGTCCGGTTCCAGGGCGATCACCGCCCCTCTGTGGTCTCCCAAGGCGTCGTAAGCCACCTGCTGCATGTGGGAATTGATCGTGGTGACAACATTGTCCCCGATGTTTTTCTCATCCTTAAACTCGTTTTTCAGCTGCTCCAGCGGGTTGGCATGGGATTCCAGCAGCTGATAATTTTCCGCTGCCTCCAGCCCGCTGCTTCCCTTGCTCAGATATCCCACCACATGGGCGAACATGGAGCCGTAGGGATATACCCTGGTCTCATTGCCCTCCTCGTCCACATCTGTGCGGGCCAGTTCCACGCCGTCGGAGGAAAGGATGCTTCCCCGCACCACCTTTTCCGCGTAATCCTTCTGGCGGGTATTGTGGGAATCGCTGAGGTACCGCTCCTTCTGGGTCACATTAAAGTAAATCAGGTAACCGATCAGTGACAGGAAGATACCGATAAACAGAAAAGAAACGATAAAATACGGCCTTCCCGGATTGCTCCCGTTACCAGCGGAGACTTTTTTCTGTCTGTTCTTCGATCCTGCGTCCGAGGTCGTCGTCCTGCGGGCGGTTTGTTCCCCGCGTTCCTTTTCCCTGGGACTGCGGCTTTTTCCTGCCTGTGTCCCTGTTTTTTGGGACGTTCGTCCCTGCGGCTGTTTTCGGGGCTGATTTTGACTTTTTCTGTTTTTGTTTGTTTCTTTTTGCAAGTGCTTCACCTTCGTCTTCCCTTAAAATATACAGGCCCTGGATAATTGAGAGCATTAAGATCGTACACATCACCGAGCTTCCGCCGTAGCTGACCAGCGGAAGGGTGATACCCGTCAGCGGAATAAATTTCGTGATGCCTCCAATGGTCAGAAAGACCTGGATCGCATACTCGGAACCCAGTCCCATGGCGATCAGCTTGTAAAATCTCTTATTCATTTTCATGGAGATATTGACGATCAGAAGGAACGTGGACATACAAAGAAGAATCAGACAGATTCCAAAGATCAGACCCATCTCCTCACAGATCGCGCAGAACGTGGCGTCCTTGGTGGCCAGCGGAATACTCTTTGGCGATCCTTCAAACAAGCCGGTGCCGAACCATCCACCGGAAACCAGGCCGAACAGCGCCTGGATGACCTGATAGCCCGCGTCGTAATCCTGGAACGGGTCGCTCCACACCTGAACCCTGGTGCGCACATGTCCGAACAGGAAGTACGCCAGCACACAGGCCACGGCCATTCCTCCCAGTCCCAGCAGCGGGTACACCGCCTTTCTGGTCGCCAGATAAATGACCACCACATAGGCCACAAAGTAAACCAGCGCCGTACCAAGGTCCGTAGACGCCACCAGGATCAGCACATGTACCGCCGCCATCACAGTGGTGATCACCACCTTGCGGAAGGAATTGTCCTCCCGCAGCATTCCTGCCATAAAAAACACCAGCGTGATCTTGACAAACTCGGAAAACTGGAAGGTCGGTCCCCCCTCACCGAGGGTTATGGACAGCTGGGCGCCTCTGGTGCGCACCGCCAATACCAGAACCGCGCCGATCATCAGAATTCCCGCGATCCCATACAGCCAGGTCAGGTCTTTGAGGATCTTTACCTTGCGGATGATCACAATAGCCAGGAAGGACAGCACTGTGGACAGCACGATGATCTTAAACTGTGTGCTGGCGCTGGACGCGTTCAGCCTGGTTAGGATGATCAGTCCGATGCTCAGAAGCATGCACATGTTGTTGAGAAGGATCATCGAAGCCTTCCGGAACATCAGCCGGTAGGCCACCTGTACCCCCAGCAGATAACCGACGGTACACAGAAACATCGTAATAATATAGAATTCCCGCTCCTGCAGGTACATGACGAAAAAGCAGATAAAATCCATCAGCAGAATCATCAGGATCTGCTTGCCGAGGATGTAGCTTCTCTCCTCCTCGTCCCGCTCGCGAAGCGCCAGAAACGACTGGAGCGTAAACAGCACCATCAGAAGCGCGATGAGATATTTCGATAACTGTACAATTACATTAACCATATACTTCCCCTTACCGTAACAATCTGCGGCCATTACCGTAACTGCTTGGCCGGATCGTTACCATTACTCTACGCTGCGGCGAAAATGTCCTTTCGTGTACTCCTGGGACGTCTCCTGCACCTGTCCGTGCAGATACGCTCCAAGAAACTGTCCGGCGATCCGCTCCGTCTGCGCCGCGCTCTCCATGGTAAAGGAAAGCCGCACTGCGCAGGGTTCCAGCGCTTTCACCGCCCAAGCCTCCTTCAGAAGCCCCAGCGGCAGACTGTTGTAAATCACATTATAGCAGAACTCACAATGGCATTTCACAGAAAAATTGATGCCGTAGCGGTCCTTCAGGGTAATCAGCGCATGTCTTCCGTTACAGCCGTCCATGGTCTTTTTGACACACTGGGCGGACACCATCATCGGCAGATAGCCGTAGACCATCAGCTCGCTGCGGCTGTTGTCCCTGCGCGCCAGCTCGTGCCGGTTCAGCTCCAGCGGCGCCGTGTCCCGCAGGACGCTCCTCTGTTCCCAGAAATCCTGGGCCCTGTGGTTCATGGTATAAAGGCTGTAGTCTGTCACCACCCGGTCTGCCAGTCCCGCCTCCTCCAGAAATCCGTAGCTTTCCAGATTCCGCACAAGAAAGCCGCCTAAGCCCTCCTGCGCCAGCTGGCGGAACGTTTCCTTCCAGGGATTCAGCTGGCCCTCCCGCACCGCATGGGGCAGGGCCAGCATAAGCGTTATGCCCTGCTCCCTGGCCTTCGCCATGGCAGCCCCAGCCTCCTCCTGGTAATACTCTTTTGAAAAACAAAACATATCCGCATATATCACGGAAAACTCCGGAAACTGCAGAAGTGTATCAAGCTGCTGCCTGGTCTGTGCAGACGCTGTCACCCGTACCATTCTATTTTCCGTCTTCTCAGGCTCATCGCCAGTCGGATTTTTTTCACAGGAATTTTCATGATCTTCAGACACAAAACCTGTTTTCTCAAAAGCATCCGGCGCCGCAGCCTCACGGCCTTGCGGCTTTTCCTTCCTTCGGAACGGCACCACCAGCTCCTGCTCCAGCCGTTCCATCGCCTCGCGGCGCAATTCGCTTAAAAACTGCATAGGGACGAAAATATCGTCTTCCATAAAAATATCCAGCTGCTCAAAGCGAAACGGCGTATTGCCTGTCTTTTCCATCTGCTCCCGCACTCTTGCCTCCGACAGCGGCTGTCTTTTGGCCTGCTGAATGCCATCCTTTTCCACAGTCACACAGGCGTCCCCGGCGTAGACGGTCAAAACCGCCGGCGTCCCCTTGCACAGGGTCAGACACCCGCTGACCGGTTCCCGCAGCGGCGTCTCCAGATACTTTTTCCGGATATCATAAAAAAGCTGCTCGTTGCGCCGGCCTCTCTGGCTTCCGACGGTCTGCTTCTCATTTTTCAGCGCCATCATCTCCCGGCCGTTGCGGACTTTGTAATAGCTCTGATTAAAGCCGTCTCTGTTATAAATATCATACAGCTTTTTCAGATCTTCCGGCAGCACCCGGTATCTTCCGGGATTCTCCTCGTACAGATCCAGGTATTTCCGGTAAACGCTCACGACTCCCGCCGTGTACTCCGGCTTTTTCATTCTGCCCTCGATCTTCAGCGACGTGACGCCGGCCTGAAGGATTTCCGGCAAAAGCTCCACCGTACACATATCTTTGGGGCTCAGCGGGTAATCATCGCCCCGTTCTCCAAGCCTGCGGCCCTTTTCGTAGACCTCATAGGGCAGACGGCAGGGCTGCGCGCATCGCCCGCGGTTCCCACTGCGCCCGCCGATCAGACTGGACATCAGACACTGCCCGGAATAGCAGTAGCACAGAGCGCCGTGGACAAAACATTCAATCTCCAGGTTTGTGGTCCTGCGGATTCTCTGAATCTCCGCCAGTGAAAGTTCCCGGGCCGGCACCACGCGCACCGCGCCTTCCTTCTCCAGCATCCGCGCCGCGGCGGAGCCGGTGACCGTCATCTGCGTGCTCACATGGATGGGCAGTTTCGGAAACCAGCGGCGGATGGCACGCATCGCTCCCAGATCCTGGACGATCACCGCGTCCAGACCCTGCCGGTAATAGGGAAGCAGATAAGGATACAGCCGTTCCTCCAGTTCTTCCTCCTTCAACAGAGTATTGACCGTCAGATACAGTTTTTTTCCATGCAGATGAACAAAATCGATGGCACGGAGAACTTCTTCCTCTGTCAGATTTTTCGCGTAGGCTCTTGCCCCGAAAGCCGCGCCACCCAGATAGACCGCGTCCGCCCCCGCGGACAGAGCCGCCGTAAGAGCCTCGTAAGACCCTGCCGGCGCCAGTAATTCTGCTTTCATTCTCTATCTCCTAAAAACGGGCGATTACCGTTATCCGCAATCCCCCGTTCTTCTCTCTTATTTCAACAATTCTTCCAGTTCCTCATTGGCCTCGGCCAACTGTTTTTCCAGCGCTTCTTTTTCCTTTCGAAGCTGCTCCAGCTCTTCGTCTTTTTCATCACGAAGCTGTTTCAGTTCCCCGTCTTTTTCGCCGCGGAGCTGTTCCAATTCCGCATCTTTTTCATCGCGAAGCTGTTTCAACTCTTCATCTTTTTCGCTGCGAAGCTGTTCCAGCGCTTCCGCATGTTCTGTCTGCTGGTTTTTCAGACGCTCCAGGGTTTCCTGCAGTTCTCTCTGTGCCTGCTCCAGTTCCCCGGTCACGCTTTCCAGCCGGACCTTCGTCTCTGCCAGTTCGCTGCGCAGTCCGTAGCTCTCCGCATCCTTCGCCTCCATGTCTTCTTCCAGCATCTCTGCCTGCTCTCTGGCTTTGAAGTAATCATCCGCCACATTGAGGGACAGAAGCGTGTGCTTTGTGTCCACCGACAGGCGGCTGTACCCCTGCAACTGACTGAGCTCGCCGATTTTCTGGTTCATATAAGAAGCTACTTTCTGAAGATACTCCGGACTTTCATATCCGCTGAGTGTGATTATCTTTCCATCTATCAAGACCTGCGTCGTGTTTTTCACTGCCATCTCGTTTATATTTCCTCCAAAATTTACTCATATAGAATATCATATAACGAATGCCGCGGAAAAACAACCTTTTTTTACAAAAAACGTGGACCGGGGGTAACAGTTCGTAACAGTTCAGCCAGCTGAACTGTTACGGCATCCGGCCATTGAAAATCGTTTCGCGATGAGCCGGATGCCCGCAGGCACTATGTTTTCCTACGGTCTGTGCAGTAAATGCACAGACCTGGCTGAATAGTTACAATCGTTCAGCGTTGCTGAACTATTACACCGCCCTCACAGTTCAATGCCCAGATGGTGATATGCCAGCTCCGTCGCAACCCTTCCCCGCGGCGTCCGGTTGATAAAACCGTTCTTGATCAGATACGGCTCGTACACATCCTCAATGGTTCCCGCGTCCTCTCCGACCGCCGCAGCCAGAGTGTCAAGCCCCACCGGTCCGCCGGAGAACTTCTCCATGATCGTAGTGAGCAGCAGACGGTCCGTCTGGTCCAGTCCGTACCGGTCCACCTCCAGAAGATCCAGCGCAAAGGCCGCCACCTCCCGGGTAATCTTTCCGTCGTACTTTACCTGTGCAAAATCCCGCACACGCTTCAGGATCCGGTTGGCAAGCCGCGGCGTGCCTCTGGAACGCCTGGCCATCTCCCGCGCCCCCTGAGGGTCCACCTCCACCTCCAGAACCCGGGCGGAATGAAGGATGATTTTCGCCAGCTCCTCCTCCGTATAAAACTCCAGATGATGGATGACGCCGAACCGGTCCCGCAGCGGCGCCGTCAGCAAACCTGCCCGGGTAGTCGCGCCAACCAGCGTGAATTTCGGAAGATCCAGACGGATGGAGCGGGCAGAGGAACCCTTACCGATCATAATATCAATGGCATAATCCTCCATGGCCGGATAGAGCACCTCCTCCACCTGCCGATTCAGCCGGTGGATTTCATCCACAAAGAGAACGTCTCCCTCCTGCAGATTATTAAGAATTGCCGCCATCTCCCCCGGCTTTTCAATGGCCGGCCCGCTGGTGACCTTCATATGCGTTCCCATCTCATTGGCGATGATACCCGCCAGCGTCGTCTTGCCAAGACCCGGCGGCCCGTAAAACAACACATGGTCCAGCACATCTCCCCGCTGCTTCGCGGCCTCAATATACACTTTCAGATTTTCCTTCGTCTTTTCCTGACCAATATAGTCTTCCAACGTCTGGGGGCGGAGACTTCCCTCGATTTTTATATCCTCCTCCAGAACCTCTGCCGTTATCATTCTCTTTTCCATGCCCGCTCCTTAAAACAGATATTTCAGGGCGGCCTTCAAAACCGCTTCTGTGTCCATATCGGCCGCTCCATCCACCTTTCGCACCGCCTGCAGCGCCTCCGTACCGGAATACCCCAGCGCCACCAGCGCCTGCACCGCGTCACTGGATGCATCCGCACCGTTCAAAGCCGCCGATTCCGGCTGTCCGGCTGAGAACTTCTGCTCAAAGGCATCTTCCAGGCGGAACTTATCCTTCAGCTCAAGAATCAGCTTCTGCGCCGTCTTTTTCCCGATTCCCGGCGCTTTGGCAATCGCCGCCGCATCGTCGGACAGCACCGCGAAACGAAGCGTATCCACACTCATGGCCGAGAGAATCCCAATGGCCGCTTTCGGTCCAATGCCGCTGATTCCCAACAGCAAACGGTAAATCTGCAGTTCTTCCCGGCTGCGGAAACCAAACAGCTGCAAAGCATCCTCGCGGACATTCAGGTATGTATATACTTTCAGCTCCTGCCCCTGACGGATCCCCGCATCCAACAGACTGGCCGGCACAAATATCTCATAGCCGATCCCGTTGTTTTCCAGAAGCAGGCGGTCGGGCGTGAGCTCTTCTACGGTTCCTTTTATGTATCCTATCATAGTTTCTCCTTTTTTCACACGCTCTGATTCTTGTCAATTATATCAGAAGTTTTT
>JAGHIA010000164.1 GCA_017887445.1 Fusicatenibacter sp. | reverse complement strand
TCACAGTCGTTCACAGTAACTTCGCGGCTCCAATGAAAATTCGCTTCGCGAATGGGAGCCGCTCACACCTGAATCACTTTCTCACGCCGCAAACAGCAAGTGTTTGCGGCTGCTGTGAATAGTAACATTTTTCTGCATTTTTTTGAATTCACCACTTGACATTGTGGCAAAGATATGCAGTTGACAGGGCGACTCAAAAAGGCTGGCTGACGACGGCAGGATTATTGATGTTTGGAAAAGGATTATCTGTTCGAGAACGATTCGATAATATCCGTATGGATTATATTGATGAGAGTAATCTTGCGCCTGGAAGTCGTTGGAGTGATCGGCTGACCTATGATGGAATGTGGGAAAATAATCTGTATAATTTTGTCCGGCAGATAACTCCTAAGCTGTCAGCAGGAATTAAACGCCCTCTCAACAGATTGATAAGTGCAGATTTAGTTATAAAGAAGCGTCAGGGGAGACAATTTATTTATTGCAGAAAATAGTTGTCAAAAAATCAGTTGTTGTATTGTTGTTGAATCAGTTGTTGTATTATTGTTGAAACCGTTGTTGTAACTGCGATATATTTCAAAAAATCTATTTAGAAGAAACAGCAGCGCATAAAATACCGCCATTGACAGATACTACTTCCAGAAATGGTATGTACAGTAAATGGAGGAACTTTTATGAAAGCAACAGGAATTGTAAGAAGAATAGATGATCTCGGGCGCGTGGTAGTACCCAAAGAAATCCGAAGGACTATGCGTATCCGCGAAGGACAGGCCATGGAAATATTTACCGGCCGGGAAGGCGAGATCGTCCTGAAAAAATATTCGCCCCTGGAAGAGATGACCGACTGCGCCGCGGAATACGCGAAGGCCATGGCGTCCGTCTGCGGCCATCTGGTGTGCATCTCGGACCATGAGCAGATCATCGCGGCCAGCGGACCGGACCAGAAAAACTATCTGGGAAAAACCATCAGCGCCCAGCTGGACCAGGCGCTCAGCGACCGGCGGCAGATCGACGCGTCCGCGGACAGCCGTGAGAGCATCCCTGTCATCCAGGACCAGGACAGCCTGACGGTCCATGAGGTGATCACTCCCATTTTAAGTTCCGGGGATATCCTCGGCTCAGTGATTATTCTCGCGAAAAACGAGGAAACCAAAATGGGAGAAGCGGAAAAAAGCCTCTCCAAAGTAGCCGCATTATTTTTGGGGGCTAGGATGGAGTAGAAGGCGGACGAAAGAAGGGAGGGGCCGGTGGCATGGGGCGTGGGAGGGCGGCTGTGAGGGTGCGGAAAATCTAAGCGTCCCGGAGGCGTTCCGGACGGGGACCGGCGCAATTCGACAGGAATGCCTGATGCATTCCCGTCTCAGTGCGCCTCAGAACCCGGACGTGTAGTCCGGGTTCTGCCCCGTCCGGAACGTCTCCGGGACGCTAAGATTTTCTCGCACCCCCACAGATGCCCTCCCACGCCCCATGCCACCGGCCCTTCCCTTCTTTCTGGCTTCTACTCCTCCGCGGGTGGATGGCCGATTTCTGCATTTACTGCGTTTACTTGCTTGAGATCTAATAGCACTTCCCGCACTCCCCTGGCCACATTCACCCTGGTTTTTTGCCGTAAGCCAGAAAGCAGGACGGCGCAGGCGCCATGTGGGGTCTGGGGGCGTCTGCGGGGATGCGAGAAAATCTTAACGCTCCAAAGTCCCGCCGGACGGGGCAGCCGCCGGACTACACGTCCGGCGGCTGAGATGCGCTGAGACGGGAATGCATCAGGCATTCCTGTCGAATCGCATCGGTCCCCGTTCGGCGGGACTTTGGAACGTTTAGATTTTCCGCATCCCCGCAGCCGGCCCCCAGACCCCACATGGCGCCTGCGCCGTCCTGCTTTCGTCCGCCCTCAAAAAACCCCCTCCACTACACTGGATTTCCGGAGGCGTCTACCGTTACGTCGTTGATCGTTGCATTGTTGAGAACCAGGTCGATCACTCTGTCCTGATTGATGCTCAGGTCGATGTTTTCCTGTCCGTTCTGCTCTACATATTCATCCTCGCTCAGACCGGAATTTTCCACACGGTTGTTGAAGCGGGTAACGTAATCCTCGTCCTCGGAGGTCCAACCCTCCTGCTCCGATACCGCGTTGATCACCAGCGCCAGCTCCGCAACCTGTCTCGCGTAATTTCCTTTGTCTGAGTCATAGGTTTCCTGTCCCAGATACTGCTCGATAAATTCCTCCAGCGTTACGCCGTACAGCGATGCGTAAGAGGTATAGATCTGATCGTACATGTTCTCTCCCAGGGTGATGTAAGTCTGGGGGATCATTTTAATGTCCGCATTGTCCAGCACTGCCTGCAGTGCTTCGGAATCCAGATTGTTTTCCGCCGCAAGCTCGTTGGACGCTTCCATCTGGTCTCTCTGTGCCTGGCGGTACTCGTCGATGGACGAATAATCGGTGTTTTCCTGCACCCATTCCTCGGTCAGCTCCTGAGGACGCATGATCGCGTTGATGGTCACAGTGAATACCACGTCTTTTCCTGCCAGGTCGGTGGACTTGTAGTCGTCCGGGAATTTCAGGTTCAGGTCTTTGGTCTCATCCTGCTTCATTCCCACGAGTCCTTCCTCGAAACCGTCGATATATCCTCCTGCGCCTACCACCAGCGTATCCGAATCGGTACTGCCGCCGTCGAATGCTACGCCGTCGATCTTGCCTTCATAGGCGATGTCAACGGTATCTCCGTTTTCCACAGCTGCCTCCGGGTCCGTGACTGCGGCCATGAGAGCGTTGGAAATACTGTCCTCAACATCCTCGTCGGTCACCTGGCGGATTTTTTTGTCCAGGGTGATCCCTTTATATTCTCCCAGTGTGATACACTCGCTCACCGGAACCTCTTCATCAGTAATGGGAATTGTCTCGTCCACTGCTGAATTGTCCTCCGAGGAAGAGGTGCTGGCAGAATTGGAACTGCTTCCGGAATTGGACGCGTCCTTTGTATCTTTATCGCTGCATCCCGCGGCGAAGGCGCCGACAGCGACGCACAGTAAGAGCATGATTATTTTTTTCTTCATAATATCTCCTCCATTTCGAGAACATCTTAGCATATTTTCCATGTAAAAAAAAGCTTTTCCCATGGATTTATGGTTTTTTTCAGGTTTTCGTAAGAAACAAACGGCTATTCAGCCAATAACAAACAACTCCCGGCATGCCGGGAGTTTGTCGGTCTGTAATCTTGCGAACGGTCACGACAGTTCCGGACGCAGCGCCAGGTTTTCTCTTGTTCTCGCGCGCACCAGAAGCTGAATGCTGCAGTCCCCCACATAGCTTCCGTTCATTTCCAGCGCATAATCCACTTCCAGAAAAATCCGCTCCGGCTGCTCCGACAGCTGGATCCTGGTGGTGGCGATGCCCATGTCCATAATGCCAAACGGCGTCTGGTACATGGAAAGATTCTTTTTGTTTTCCTCAAAGATCATATGGGTTTCCAAAAGGCCCCGCTTTCTGACCTCAAGCTTTCTGTCGTTGAATTTGATGATGTTGTGGGTCGTCTCGTCGAAGCCTTCCGCCGGCTCGTCGTAAAGTATGTAATGCTGATTGTTTTTATAATAATACTGTCCGGCGTTCAATACTTCTACCGGTTCCTGCTCTCCGTCCTCATCCACAAGCATCTGCAGGCCGCGGATGCTGATAATCACATCTTTTGTCATGGCTTTTCTCTCTTACCTTTAATATTCCTCAATGGGTATCTGCCGTGTCTCGCTGATTTCAAAGGGAAGAATCCTGCGGGCGAACTCGTTGAGATGGTCCACGGCGTCGCTGGCGTAAAAGCAATATTTTCCCCCCTGCAGTTCTGCCGCCGGATCCCGCTCAAGTCCAAGCTCCGCCAGCATCCGCTTCAGCGCCTGGGCCGTCTCGTAGGCGGGATTTACCAGGGTTACCTTCTCGCCAACCACCTGGCGCAGCAGCGAGCGCAGCAGCGGATAGTGGGTACATCCCATGATCAGCGTGTCAATGTCTTTCTCCAGCAGGCCTTTCAGATACCGTCTGGCCACCTCCTCGGTGACAGGGTCCTTGGTCCAGCCTTCCTCCACCAGTGACACAAACAGGGGGCACGCCTGCCCGAACACGGAAACCTCCGGGTCCTTCTGGGCGATCAGACGCTGATACAGTCCGCTGTGTATGGTGCCTTCCGTGGCAATGACGCCGATTTTTTTGTTCCTGGTGGTCTGCAGCGCCATCTCCGCTCCCGGCTTTACAACGCCAAGGATCGGCAGATCGATCTCCTGCTCGATGGTCTCCAGAGCCAGCGCGCTGGCCGTGTTGCAGGCAATGACGATGGCCTTCACGTTCTGCGTCTGAAGAAAGCGGACGATCTGCCTGGAATAACGGGTGACTGTCTCCCTGGACTTTGAGCCATAGGGCACCCGGGCCGTATCTCCAAAATAAACGATCCTCTCCTCCGGAAGATTCCTCATGATCTCCCGAACCACAGTAAGCCCCCCGACTCCGGAATCAAATACGCCGATGGGCGCGTTATTATATATATTCATCTTTACCTCTTTCATGGCGCACTGGCTGCGCCAATAATGGTAGATTTGGAAGTCTACTTCCAGACTTGCACTTTTGCAGCAGCAGTTCAGCTGGCTGAACTGTTACGCGCTTTTTACATTTTAACCTGAATGCCCGAAGAATGCAAGGAAAAAGGAAAAACGCAGCTTTCCATGGTTCAGAATAAAGTCGTACGCCTCGTCGCTCAGCACGTCCTCCAGCTCCTGCTCTCCTTCCTCGTCGGGAACAGGGTGCAGCGCGTCGGGAAAACACAGCGACGGATAGAGCATACACCACCAGTTGTGGCCCTGGCCGTCGCCGATGGTCACGTTCAGCGCCTCGTAGTTCCCGGCGGGAAAGGTATACGCGCCGTAGGTTTTCTGAGGAAACCAGGCTTCCTCAAGAGTCACGTTCACAGGCTGGGCGCAGCCTCTGTCCCGAAGGGTCTCCTCCGCGCAAACCTCCAGCTCCGTCAGATGCGCCCGCAGGAGATTCTCGGTTTTCTCTCTGCCATTCTCACCGTCTTCAGCGCCTTTCAGACCATCGGCAGAACCACGGATGTACGCGGCAGGGTCAGCGCCGGGATTGTCACTCATACAATCTGCGGAATCCGTGGTCTGTGTCGCTGCAGTACATCCGATTTTTGCTGCTGGAGCATCCGTAGTTTGCGGTGCGGTATCCCCTGCGGAAGCGTCCTGCCGCAGCAGATCTTCTATCCGCCCCAGCAGCGCGTCCCGGACGGCGATCTTGTTCTCCTGGTCCTGCCTGCGGTCGCTGTCCGCCTTTACATGAAACCGCACCACACAGGAAGCGATCTCCTGCTGCAGCCTTCTCTCTTCCTGGCTCATACCAGCCGTACCGGCCAGAACCGCCAGTCCGGCTGCCGCTCCTGCCGCCCATGCAAGATTTCTTCGAATAATTTTTCTGATTTTTTCGCTCATATCCTTCCCCATCCGCGAACCGGACGCTGTACCCATATGTTACGAGCAGGTTTCTAAAACGCTGTAACAATTCAGCTGGCTGAACTGCTGCAAAACGCTCAAAAAGCCTCCGGATATTCTGCCGGCGCGGTTCGCTATTTATATCTCTCTATTTATCGGATGCCGGGGCCAGCTTTTGCCCCTGGCATCTTTATCTATGTAACAGGCCCGGCCTGTCTGGCCTGCCTGTCTTTTTTCTTTTTCTTTATAGAGACATTATTTCCCGATCACAGTCCTTTTATTCCCGCGAGCAGCAAGCCAAGTAACACGCTCTGGAGTGTGTTTGAAAATTGCTTTCTGCAAGATGTGCGTCACAGTTTGTGGGGAAAACACGCTCTAACTCAGAAAATTTCGATTCCCTTTTCCGAAGGCGCAGTCAGCGGAATTTCCGGCAGTTCACCGTCGTTGTACCATCGGTAAAAAACATCGTCCAGGGTCACCGGATGTCTGGTTTTCTCTTCCCGGTTTTCATAGATCCCGCTAAGGAATACGCCGATGGAATCCCCAAGCGCTCCCCGTTTTTCCATGACCGCCTCCGGCTGTTCTGCCCGGAACACCAGGGCGTTCCGCCCCAGGCTGCTGTTCTGGTCCAGCCAGTCCATGGTCCTGGCCAGTTTTTCCTCCTGAGCCAGCAGCGCCGTTCCGAACACAACGGCTTTTACATGGCCGTAATCCAGCTCATACTGACTGCTCCTGTCGTAAGTTTTTTCTATCTCTTCCAGCATCCCCGCGGTATAAACAATCCCGGTGCTGCCCTCGTTCTCACCGCTTCCATTGTCTTTGCTCTGGCCGGTCATTTCCGCCAGGTCCGCCATATCGTAGATCACCTGATATCCTTCCGGCACAGCGTCCACAAAAACGGTCAGCGGATACGCCCGCTCCTCCGGCCCCACGCCTGTGCAGCCTGCAAGCAGGACCATCGCCGCAAGCATCGTCCCAAGCATGGCCCGCCGCTGTTTTTTTCTCCCGCAATCCCTGTTCATAGGCCGTATCCCTTTCTTTTCCTGTCACTTTCTTTCAAACCTTTGTTTATGCGCAGTAAATGCGCAGACCTGGCTGAACGGTTACAAAATGCGTAACAGTTCAGCCTGGCAAATGTTTTTTCTTTCATTTACGCCTCGTCAATCTCTCAACGTTTGCCGCCGCCCACAGAAGCAGCGTCAGCACCAGGAAAAACGGAAGGTAAAAGTATTCCGCCGCCAGCAGATACCACGCAAAAATCCCCTGCTCCTGGCCGGCTATGCTTCCCACATAGATCAGAAATCCCATGGCAAACCGGAAGATCCTCCCCTTTTTCCCCTTCACTCCCGCCAGATGATTTCCGTAAAACAGAAGGCTTCCCAGCGCGAACAGAAGGCTGCACAGAAGCAGCGCCAGCCACACAATGTCAAAACGTTCCAGAAATTCTCCCGGCAGCCTCGTTCCGGCCATCAGCTGCAGCACCGGAGCCTCCATACGCCGGATCCCTCCGCTGCCAAAGGTTCCGATCAGGATCAAAATGGCCGCCGTCAGCAAAAGCCAGAGCTTTCCCATTCCCTCCAGCAGCGGCCGCCGCAGACTTTTTTCCCCGTCAACCTGCAGAAGAAGAAACGGAAGCACGGCCATCACCGCCCCCGCCGCCAGGGTCCTCCAGCCTTCTCCCGCGATCTTTGCCAGAGAAAGGCGGACCGGCTCCTGGAAGGAGTCCGCTCTCATATGAAACGCCGCCAGCAGAAGCAGCAGCAGAAATCCCGTCATCACAAACGGATAAAAAATTTCCGCCAGCCGCGCCCTGCGCTGAATGTCGTTTCCGATCCCCAGGCCCGCCGCCAGCAGCAGCAAAAGCGCCAGAAGCTCCGGATCAGCCCCACCCACCAGATATTCCGCGCAAATACGGCTGATCTTTCTCAGCAAGAAGCTGCCGGTCAGGATCAGAAACGAGAGATAAAACGCAAGGATCACATACCGGCCGCCCTTTCCCACATATTCCTCCATGTGGCTGTAATAGGGAGCGCACCGCAGCAGCGCCAGCATCCAAAGAGCCAGCAGAAAAAATCCCAGCAGCATTCCCAGCAGCCCATTCTGCCCATGGCCGCAGATCTCACCGGCAAGAAACAACAGCCAGGCGCCCAGCAGGGCCAGGATCATCTGGCGCAGAAGCTGCCGCTTTGAAATACGATCATTGTCCGCGAACATGGTCTCCTCCTTTCCGGCGCATCCGCACCCTCTGGGTTCTCTTTGCAAACACCGGCCGCCGGGTCAGAAGATGAAACGGTTTTCGCAGCACATCGTCCCCCGGACTTCGATAATCCTGCAGTCCCTTTCCCACAAACGGCATGAGATAGGGAATGCCAAAGCTGGTCAGGCCCGCCAGATGTCCCAGCAGAAGGTAGACGCCAAGCACAATGCCAAAAATCCCCAGCACGCCTCCCAGAAAAATGAAGCCGTATTTCAGCAGCCGGAACGGCACGGAAAATTCCTCCCTTGGAATGGCAAAGGAGCTGAGGGCGCTGAAAGCGACCACCACCACCGCCATGGGACTGACCAGATTGGCCGAAACCGCCGCGTCGCCGATGATCAGACCGCCCACAATCCCTATGGTCCCTCCCAGCGGCCCCGGCATACGGATCCCCGCCTCCCGGATCAGCTCAAAAGCCAGCTCCATCAGAAGGATCTCTATGATCCCAGGAAACGGCACGCCTTTTCGCGCCTCGGCAAAGGACAGCAGAAGATTTGTGGGAAGAATCTGCGTATGAAAACAGGTCACCGCCAGATAGCTGCCCGAGATCAGCAGCGCCGCCGCCATGGCCAGATAGCGCAGAACCCTTAAAAACGTCACCATCCCAAACCAGTTGTACCGGTCCTCGCCAACCTGCATGAAATCGTTGAAGGTGGTAGGAAAAAGCAGCGCCGTCGGTGAATTGTCACATAAAAACACGACGCGGCCGTTCAGCGCCTCCATAGCCGCCCGGTCCGGCCGTTCGGTGGTCTCAAACCGGGGGAACGGCGTCATCCACCGTTTCTGACAGAGCTGTTCCAGCATCCCGGTGTCCAGGATCCCGTCAATCTCCCACTGACCAAGCTCCCCGCGGATTTTTTCCAGCAGTTCCGGGTAGATCAGATCTTCCATATACACCAGGGCAGTCACCGTATGGGACCGCTTCCCAAAGGTCAGCTCCTCAACCTTCAGGCCCGTACTGCGGATTCTTTTGCGGATCAGAGCCTCGTTGATCTTGACCGATTCGCTGAATCCTTCCCTGGAGCCGCGGAGACTTTTTTCCGTCTCGGCTTTCTGGAGGGTCATGGCCGGATAGCCTTTGGCCGCGATTTTCACAGCTTTCGGATAACCGTCAAGAAACAGGACCGCGTTTCCCGCCAGCAAAGCGGACATGGCCTGCTCCATATCCTCAAATGTCATTGTATCCGAAACGCCCAGGGTATTCCCATCCAGCGCATCGGCCAGTTCCCCGGACGGAAGCTCCCGAAGATGATTCAGGGCTCTGCCGATCAGGGAATCCTCCAGCAGCGTGTTTGCCACCGTCACCTCCACATATACCAGCAGCGCGTCCACATCGGCCTCCCGGCCAAGGCGCATGGGATGCCGCAGGATATCCGCGCAGCCGCCGCAGGTTTCTTCCAGCCAGGCTTCGTTCTCCTCCAGCGACGCGCTGACCCTTTGAGGGGTGCGATCCGCGTGACTTTCGTGATCCGTGTGTTTTTTGTAATCTCCCCGTTCTTCGTGACCTTTGCCGTCCTGCCGTTTTGCCCGCGGTGTTCCCTGCCCTGTTTTATGCTGTGATTTCTCCTGTGGCTTCTCTTTCGTTTTCTGCCCTGCCTTCAGCTGTGCTCCCTGCGGTCCCGCTGTTTCCTTCCAGTCATTCTGTCCCATGCTTATACACCTCGCCTGCTGTATGATGAAATCCCGTACATCGTAGATAAAATCAAACATTTCTTTTCGCATAGAATTCCCTTTTTTTCTGAAACTATGCAAAAACGGCAGTAGCCGTTCAGCCAGGTCTGCGCATTTACTGCGCAGACCGTATGAAAGCGCAGCGCCTGCGGGCACCCGGCCATACGCGCACACAAAAAGCGTCTGGAACCGCCGATTCCACGGCATTTGTTCCAGACGCCTTTTATGATCATATTTGAGTTTTTCAAACACCCTCCAGGATTCAGCCAGCTGAATCCCAAAACCTTTGTAACGATTCAGCTGACGGAATAGTTATTTATTTTTCCTCATGGGAAATATTATCAACGATATTTTTCTGCTGCCGCTCGATATGCTCCCGGATGATCACCTGGGCATGCTGCAGGTTGCGCTCTTTCAGCGCCCTCCACAGCGCGTCGTGCTCCTCCACCAGAGACCGGCGCGCCCGGACATCCTTCAGATATTCGATCCGGTAGCGGTACATCTGCTCCCGCAGATTATTCAGAAGCTGCACCAGACGGGCGTTGTCCGTCGCCTGATAAATGATATCGTGAAAATCCACGTCTGCTTTGGCCAATGCCTGCAGATCGTCCGTCTCCAGCAGCGACTCAAATTTCCGCGACGCCCGATAAAGATCGCCCAGCGCCTCCGAACCGATCCTCTCGCAGGCAAACCGGGCGGCCAGTTCTTCCAGGCCAAGCCGCACCTCCAGAACATCGTTCAGGTCTTTCTCGGTGATCTGCGCCACCTGCGCGCCCTTGCGGGGGATCATAAGCACAAGTCCCTCCAGCTCCAGCATACGGATCGCCTCGCGGATCGGCGTCCTGGAAACCCCCAGCTGGTTCGCCAGCTGAATTTCCATCAGACGTTCTCCCGGTTTCAGCTCTCCGCGAAGGATTGCCTGGCGCAGGGTATTAAATACCACGTCTCTCAGTGGAAGGAACTGATATTCTTCCATTTTCATCCTGTTTCCCTTCCTTTCACTTTCGTTCCTGCCGTCTATTTCACGATTTTCCCCGCGATTCTGAAATGGTCGTCAGAAACGTCTGCTTTGCCAGTCCGCTCTCCCGGAGTCTGGCGCAGGCTTTTTCCGCCGTTTCTTTGTCATCAAAAAGACCGAACACCGTGGGGCCGCTGCCGCTCATCATCGCGTTCAGCGCTCCCTCCCGGAGCATCAGCGCCTTGATCTCGTCGATGACCGGATACGCCGGGCAGGTCACCAGCTCCAGAACGTTTCCCATCTTCGCGGCGACGCCTTTCAGGTCTTTTCTCTCAATGGCCGCCCGGATCCCGTCGATATCCGGATGCTCCTTTATTTTCTTCAGATCCAGGTTTCCGTATACAAATTTTGTGGAAACGTTGATCCCTGGCTTTCCGATCAGCACATAACAAAACGGCATGGGCGAAAGCTTCGTCAGCTTTTCTCCGATTCCCTCCGCAAGGGCCGTGCCGCGCATCACACAGTAGGGAACGTCCGCTCCGATCTTCACGGCCCGCTCCATCAGCTGCGCGGTGGTAAGTCCCAGCTGAAACATACGGTTCACCCCGACCATGGCCGCCGCCGCGTCGGAGCTTCCTCCGGCCATTCCCGCCGCCACAGGAATAAATTTGGACAGCCGGATATCCAGGCCCTGACGGATATCAAACTCCTTCATCAGCAGGTCCGCCGCTTTATATACCAGGTTGTTTTCATTGCAGGGCAGAAAGGACAGATTTGTCTCAATCCTTATCCCCGGCTGATCGGATTTTTCCATTTCCAGCTGGTCGAACATCTGAATGTTCTGCATGATCATCCGTACTTCATGGTAGCCGTCCGGACGCTTTCCCGTTACATCCAGACCCAGATTAATTTTTGCAAGCGCTCTCAGTTTCATTTCCGCCCTCCATCCGTCATTTGTTTTTTGTATACACGTTATATCAATATTTTAAACAACACCGCCGCACATTTCAACCCTGTACTTTTCCTGACCGCTTACTTTGTTAAAAATGCACGAAAACAGTGGAAAACGCAGGCCGTATGAAAACATAGCGTCTGAAAAAACGGCCCGAAACGGCGTCCCTGCCCGTGCAGCGTCTCTTCCGGGCGTCTGCACGGGCCATGGGTGCCGTTTCGGGCCGTTTTGAATTTTTACAGGGGCTGCTTTACGAATCAAAAACCCTGCCTTACAGTTCCACGCATCCCTGGACGGAATCGTTTGCCACATAGTAGGCTTTCGCCTCCTCCGGTTTCAGGTAAATATTCAGCTTTTCAAGGCTGTCCGCTGTGCGGCCCATAGCCTCCCACTGCTTTTTGATCAGCTCCACAATATCTGCCTGGCAGAACTCCCTGCCGTTCCACTGAATATAGAAATTCATCGTTTTCATTTCTTCCATCTCCTCCTGACTGAAATCTGCCTCCATCTGAAAACATACGCCGGAAAGCTCTTCTGCGTCCTGGATTTTTACGCATCCGGCCTCTTTGTTTTCAGGAACATGTTCCAAACTGCTGACTTCCGGTTTCACAGCCGTCTGGACCATCTGCCGTTTCTGCTCTTTCGAAGCCTGTTTTTTCTTTCTCAGTCTTTTACTAGACATAATACTCTCCCTCCATTTCTCTCGCCGCCGGGATTTGCGCTTCCCTTGCCGCGGCGTAGTGGTCTCATTACTCCTTAGGATTTCCGACACCCGTCCATTATACCACATCTTGTCAAATATGCGGACGCACATTGCAGGAATAAATTGTAACAGTTCAGCCTTGCTGAACTGTTACAATGAATCTTCAACCACGCCCCAGAACCATAGACACTACAGCCTCCAGCGCGCCGCACAGAACCATCACCGGCACCGCGCCCAGCTTTGTTTTCCGCAGCAGAACAAGTCCCAGAACAAACCATACCGCCGCCCGCACAGACACATTTCCCAGATCCAGGGAAACGTGTCCGTTTACAAAAACGGCCGTGACCAGAATATCGATCCCCGCCTGGGCGATCAGCGCCACCACCGCGGGCCGCAGAGCGCCAAGCGCCCCCTGCAGCAGATCGAGCTTCCGGTATTTTGTATAAACATAAGCCAGCGCCGTCACAAAAAAGCAGGAGGGCAGAATACACCCTACCGTCGCCGCCACCGCGCCCAAAGGCCCCGCAATCTGCGTTCCCACAAACGTCGCCGCGTTTACGGCGATGGGACCCGGCGTCATCTGGGAAATGGTAATCAGGTTCGTAAACTCCAACGCCGTCAGCCACTGATGCCCGTCGACGATCTGCGCCTGGATCAGAGGCATCGCCGCATATCCTCCGCCAAAGCTGAACGCTCCAATTTGGAGAAAGCTGAAAAATAATTGCAGATAGATCATTTCCGCCGCCCCCTTTTCTCAGCCACCAGTGTCCGGACAATCCCAAGCGCCGCGGCAGTCAAAATGATCAGGACCACATTCACCTTCCAGACCATACAGGCCAGAAAGCTTCCGATCATAATCGCCGCGGAAAAGACGCTTTTCTGCTTTACGATCCCGGCGCCCATATCCCATACCACGGAGACGATCACCGCGCTGATTCCCGACTCCATCCCTTTCAGCACAGACGCCACGACTGGATTTGCGATAAACGCATCGTAGCACAGGGATACAATGGACAGAATGACCATCGGCGGCAGGACCGCGCCGAACACCGATACCAGAACCCCCGGCAGACCCGCCAGTTTATATCCCACGACGATCGCGCCGTTGACGGCGATGGCCCCCGGTGAAGATTGGGCGATGGCCGTCATGTCCAGCATCTCTTCCTCATCGATCCAGTGAAGCTGGTCCACAAACTTTGTTTTCATCAGAGAAATAATCACATAGCCGCCGCCAAAGGTAAACATACTGAGACTGAACGTTGAAAAAAACAGCTTTTTCAGCACAGTGCTTTTCTTTTCCAATCCGATCTCCTCCCAATCACAAAACCGCTCACATCACCGGCCGCAATAGTTCAGCGTTGCTGAACGATTACACGCTTCGCGATGCACAGAAACTGCATTTCATGCAGTTTCGCGCTGCAGGCCTCGGGTTTTCGCGCATTCTGTGCGAAAACACCTCGCGGGATAGTAGCAGGCTGAACTGTTACCACCGGCCGGATCATTCTGTCAAAACTACTTTCCCGCAATCATCTGCAGTTTCCGCACCGCGTCCTCCCCGATCAAAAGCTCCGCACGGTTCTCAAGCAGCAGGATCTTGCTTTTCTGCGCGCTGTAAAGGGTTCCGTATTCCATGGCTACGGTACAGAACATGTGAAACTCCTCCCTGTCCGTACCCTGCTCCCAGATATACAGGTAATACCGTCCCTGATCCTTCATCAGACTGCTGTTCATCCTGTTTTCCTGAGGCGCCAGCCTGCACAGGGTCAGCACGTCGTCCAGCGACTGAAACAGAAATACCGCGCGGTCTGCTTCCTCTGTTTCTTCTTCCCAATCCTCGTCATAGGACGGCTGCTCCTTGACCCGCTCCGTACCGCGGCTGCTCTGCGTCTCACCGCCTTTAAGCCGCTCCAGAAAATTCTCCAGCATATGCTCCTGCTCCGCTTTTTCCTCATCGTCCCCGGAATTTTCTCCCATGATCTGACGCAGGTGTTCCTCCATGCTTTCGATCAGCGATTCTTTCAATTCCCGCGGAAGCTCCGACCAGAAGTTACTTGTGATCGTCAGAAGCAGACCTTTATCCCGGATCATCTGAACCTGAATGGTCATCATGGAATTAATATCAATCTCTCCGATTTCCTCTTTTGCCAGTCCTAAAAGATAATTGATAAATTTTCGTGCCTTACTCTTATCCGATGTCAATTCCTCTACGGTAATTCCATACGCTTCCAGTTCTTCGTTTGAGACATAGCATTTGATCGTACTGCTGTCTACTTTTTTAAAATTCATATGGCCTACCCCCTGTTTTAACAAAAAAGCCGCCGGCACTCTGCCGGCAGGTTTATCACCTGCAGGCACGGGCCAGACGGCTAATGTCTTTTTGTTCAGGCAATCTGTTATTTATATAGTATCAAATCGCCTCATAAATAGCAACCTTTTTGTAACGATTCAGCAGGGTTCAGGTAACAGTTCAGCGTTGCTGAACTATTACACCTTTTTTTCTGTCTTGCTTTTTTCCCCTTCTTATGATATACTTCGCCTATGGGGCATTAGCGCAGTTGGGAGCGCGCCACACTGGCAGTGTGGAGGCCACGGGTTCGAGTCCCGTATGCTCCACTCAAAAAGGCGAATCCGAACTCAGAGATGGGTTCGGATTTTGTACGTCTTTCTCCATCAAATAAATATAATCCGAACTTTTATCCAATCGGAAACAGGTTCGGATTTATTATTTAAGACAAGAAATCGAAGATTGATAAATGCAAAAGCGGGAGGGCTGCCGCGCATGGCAATCCTCCCACTGTCTTTATGTAGTATTGCTTCTCTCAGTTTCCTTCTTCTGTTTCCACTCTGAAAAAGTTCATTTGCTCTCGTTACTCCCATAATACTTGCTGTTTTTGAACAAAAGAGTTTCATACATTTACCGCTGATCCAAAAATTTCAAAATCCGGGTTGTTTTTATCCCGGTTTTTGATTATACTATGTTTAACTCGAAAAGGGGTTGTTTTTGATGAAGCAACTGGGTAACAGACTGTATTCCCTACGCGAGAGTATCGGACTCTCTCAGGCAAAATTTGCCGATGTAATCGGCTCTATACAGTCCAGTATCAACCGATACGAAAATGGACAAGCAACACCTACTGTAGCAATGATTCAAACGCTTAGGGAGATGAAAGCATGAGCAACGAATTAACCCCTAAAACGGGACAGTTTGATGAGATTATCTCCATCATTGACAACGCTCGCACCCGCGCACTGAAAGCAGTCAATGCGGAACTGATTCAAATGTACTGGGAAATTGGTGCCTATGTCAGCAAACGAGTCAAGAACGGCGGTTGGGGCAAAAGCATTGTTGCTGATTTCTCTGCATTTTTGCAAACCCAATATCCGACAATGAAAGGCTTTTCCGCTCAGAACATTTGGCGAATGAAGCAATTTTACGAAACTTACAGTGGAAACGAAAAACTCTCACCACTGGTGAGAGAAATTCCTTGGACGAATAATCTGCTGATCATGACTGGATGTAAAACTGATGAGGCCCGTGAATTCTATCTGCGTCTGTGCATTACAAACCGCTATACGAAGCGTGAGTTGGATCGCCAGATCAGCAGTATGCTCTATGAGCGCACCATGCTTTCCAGTGTAAAAAATCAGGAACTAATTGCAGGAAACGGAGGATTGGCTGCACTTCGAGATTCCTATGTGTTCGAATTCCTCGATCTAGAAGACCCGTATAAGGAAAAAGATTTACGTCGTCAGATCGTTTCCCATCTGAAAGACTTTATTTTGGAATTCGGTCAGGATTTTACTTTCGTTGGTGAGGAGTACCGTGTGCAGGTGGGTAACACCGACTTCTTTATTGATCTGCTGTTCTATAACCGCGCACTGACTTGCCTTGTTGCAATCGAACTGAAAATTGATGTGTTCCGCCCGGAACATATGGGGCAACTCAATTTTTATCTGGAAGCGCTTGATCGTGATGTAAGAAAGCCAAATGAAAATCCGAGCGTTGGCCTGATTCTATGTACAGGCAAGGATGATACAGTCGTTGAATATGCACTTAGCAGAACCATGTCTCCGACGATGGTTGCAGACTATACGCTGCATCTGCCCGATAAAAAACTGCTGCAGAACAAGCTGCGCGAGCTGACCGAGCTTGCTCTGGAAAGCGATGCGGGGGATGAAGAATAAACGAAAGTTGAAGACTTTCTAGCGTGTGTTTGAAAATTGCTTTAGGTTCGGATTTGGTTGTTCTGTCTCCATCGAAAAAATCCGAACGCAGAAATGTGTTCGGATTTTTCTTCTTTATTCCAATCTTTCCATTTTATAATCCCAGCAAGCCGGACGGCTGTCGAAACTCCCTTACCGCATCCCTTCACCCATCCAGCGCGTTATCCACCAGCATGATCAGTTCCAGAGCGCTGCGGAATTCTACCTCCCGGTCCTTCTCCCTCCACAGCAGCCTTCCCTGCCAGGTGGCGTTCTGCCGGTACTGAACATAAACGAGAAAGGTAGCGCAGCTGCCTCTCTGACTCAGCATTTCCTCTCTGTCCTCGACGGCTTTCCACTCCTTCGTCTCTTTGATATGCTCCGCAACAGAAAAATTTCTCAGCATCACAGACGCCTCCGGAAAACGAATCCCATTGTAAAACTGTTCCAGGTACCGGAGAAGCTGAACAACATTGTCAAATTTCCAGGGTTCCTTCCCATAGCCGTGATAGATCCTCCCGCCAATCTCCCCCTGCACACTGCGGTCCACGCAAAGGTTGATCAAATTGGGAATTGCCGCTCCTGATTTGATTCGAACACCACCCATTTTTATCAACTCCAATGAAATTCATTTCTGCGAAAATGCAGCCGCGAATTGTCGCTTTCCACATCCGCCACGGAAGACACATAGTATTCCAGATTTTGTCTCCATGTTTTATGTTTTTCGGAAAATCTGTCGAGAATCCTTTTAAAGATCGTATCGCAGTTTTCCTGATTGGTACCCACCAGAAGGATCAGGAACTGAGACGGACTGTATTTCGTAAAGGAATCTCCCCGGCGGAGACTGCCTTTAATGGCCAGATGCAGATTGGCGGACATCACCTCCAGCTTTTCGCGGCTCTCCAGCGGTCTTCCTTTTCCGTCTGTCAGCGAGCAGACCATAAGAAATACCGACTGTCCGTTTCTCTCAATGATTCTGCGGATCAGGCGATAACCGTCGCGGAAGCTTGGAAGCGTACAGTAAAACGCGCCGTCCTCATACTCCGCCTCCTTCAGTCCTTCCTTGATCTCCCCGGCCGCCTGATATTTCCGGCTCATCTTCGCGCTCATTTCCTTAAACTGGTCCATCATCTTTTCCGAAGGACTGATTCCCAGCTCTTCAAAAAACATCCGCGAAGTTTCCTCGTAAAACTGATACGCTTCCTTGTAGCGGTTCATGCACATCAGCGCGTCAATTTTCAGAGACTGCCATTCGTCGAAGGGATAGATCTCCGACGCGGCGGAGGTCAGCTCCAGGATCGTCTCATAATCTCTCTGCCGTTTCATGTACTCGCACACCCGGACCAGCGCATCCGCGTACATTTCCTTATAGCGGACGCTGTTGACGATTACCCAGTCCTCCCCGGACAAGGCCGGAAGAAACTCGCCCCGGTATATGCGGCAGGCCTGAAGCAGCAGATCCATCTTTACGGCTTCCTCCCGCTCGTTCTCCGAACGCTGCAGCAGCTCCAGAAACCCGGCCACGTCCACAGAAACCTCCATCGGACTGTCCCAACGGTAAATTCCATTTTCAATTTTAACGTAATCATATTCCGGAAGTCCCGCGTCCGCCAGCATCTTTTTCAGCCGGTGCACCGTTACCCGCAGATTATTGGCCACGTTGGACAGCTCTTCCCGTCCAAACAGATCCTCCATCAGTTCCGTGCGGGGAATCCCCGCCTGTTTTCCCCCGCAGAAGCGTTCATGCAGCAAAATCTGCAGCAGCCGCAGCGCCTTTGTCGCCGTATTTCTTTTAAAGGAAACCGCCTGTTCTCCATATACCATGGAAAATCTGCCCAGCATAAACACCTTCAATTCGGGTAATTGCTTTTCCATATCTTTCTCTCCTCACGATCCTCTCCAAACGATCCAGGTCCATGTATCACAGAGCGTAACGGTTCAGCCCGCCAAACCGCTGTCACAGAGTGTAACCGTTCAGCCAGCTGAACTGTTACCACAGAGTAACTATTCAGCCGGCTGAATAGTTGCGTCACAGATCCTTTTTTAGTATTCTCGAACCTTGCCCCGGAAATTCGGAAAGCCACCTATTTTAATCAATTTTAGACATGGAAAAAATTTTTGTCAATATTATATATGCTATATTTGACACAAAAAAGATGTCCCAACAGCCGTCCTCTCTCAGTTTTCACACCGCCGGTCTCTTTGACATTCTCTGAGACCGGCAGTTCTTCCTAAGACAGGAGTGCCGGGACATCTTTTCCTCTGATCAGTAACCGCTCGTAATGATTCAGCTAATGGAATCGTTACGAGCGGTTTTCGTATGTTGTGTTACCGCAGCCGCGTTATTTTACCGCTTCTGCCATCTGTTTCATGTAAGCCAGGTTATTTTCCAGCTTAACCTTCGTCTCCTCCTCATTGGAGAAATCCTCAATAGAGACGGTTCCGTCATATCCGAATTTGTTCATAACAGAAAACAGTCTCTTCAGGTCTGCCATACCCTTTTTCAGCGGGCACCACTGGCGTTTCCATTTGGCCGCGCCAAGTTCATCCTCGCCGTCCGGCACGAGAAGGCCGTTTTTCACATGGATATGCGCGATATAATCGCCCAGAAGTTCAAAACTCTTCTGATATTCCTCAAATCCCTCGTTGACCATATTGCCCGGGTCAAAGATCAGGCCGAAATACTGAGGATCAAATCCCTCCAGCGCACGGTAAGCCGCGCTGGGACTGGCGATCATCGTGTCCATATGGATTTCCAGAACAACCTTTACGTCATACTCACGGGCGTAAGGATCGAGCTTCTTCAGATCTTCTCTCATCTGGTCGAACAGCACGGGATACGGCGCTTCCGCCTTCGCCGGGTCGTAGGGAACAAGTCCGGCGCGGACCTGTCTGCAGCCGATGGCGTTTGCAGCCTTCATCACACGGATCAGCTTGTCTGTATCGCCCACCGCCAGATAGGTGGTCAGGCCGAAAATTTCAATGCCGGCAGCGTCGCACAGCTCTTTTGCTTTCTGCGCCTCCGCCTCGATATTGTCCAGGGAAAGGGTGCTTTTGTTGTTTCCCCAGTAACGCATTTCATATGGAATCTTGGGGTCGTCCTCCGACGGAGCCGGAATTTCCTCCTGGAAACAGGTCTCCCAGCGCTCATAGGGTTTCTTGATCTCGGCAACACGCCATTCTACGCCTGTATAGCCTAATTCTTTCAAAAGCTCGATGGATTTCTCCGGACTATACTCGGGCATACTTACTGAAAATACTCCAAATTTCAAACTACCACGCTCCTTTTCGTTATATTTACCAGTTTTTCCAGCCGGCACAGGCTTGATCATCGCAGTCGTTGAACTGCACACAACCACCACAGGCCGTACGGCTGCTGTTGGTTTTATTTTACTCTATAGGTATCAAAAATACAAGTCTCAACCGACCGTTCGTTACTGTTCATGGCCGGTAACAGTTCAGCCTGCCGCTATCCCGCGAGGTGTTTTCGCACAGAATGTGCGAAAATCCCGAGGCCTGCAGCGCGAAACTGCATGAAATGCAGTTTCTGTGCATCGTGAAGCGTGTAATCGTTCAGCAACGCTGAACTGTTACGCAGGCCATCGCAGGGATCTTTCTATATTTAGAACAGCACTTTCTATATCTTGTGTCTTTAAATTGTATGTAATTTTCTGATTTTACATGTCAATTTTTGTCGCTTATAGACTTTAAAAATGTCAAGACTTTTCCACAGTTATTTTTCCAAAATCTTCATTTCTCCGTTGTGAACAAAACGCCTGTTCTTATTTTTGTTATGTAAATCTGGATAAAATCTGTGGTTTTCGGTGGACAATGTGGATAACTTCGTGTATAACTTTACTTTTCAATGATTTCAAGGGGTTTTGGATGTGGATAACTTCTCCACCCACTGTGGGCAAGTTGTGGGCAAATTCCGACAGCAAACGACCTGCCGGATTTTACCAGTTTTCTTTGTGCATTTTTACCAGTTGCCCTCTTTCCTCCCGATGGCTTTCCTTTCCCGGAACGGCGGCTTTCTGTACCTATTCCGCCAGCGGAACAGGTACGGCTTTTTTCTTTTCCCCCGAACGGTTTTCGCTTACCGGTACAACAGATAATTCTGCACGGACGTTACACAATTTGCTCCGTCGGATGCCGCAGTGAGGATCTGGCGCAGCTGCTTTGTCCTCACATCTCCCGCCGCATAGACACCCTCTATGCTGGTGACTCCATCCTCCTGGGCGCGGATATATCCCTGCTCATCCAGCTCCAGCTGCTCTTTCACCAGTTCCGAGTTGGGTGTGATGCCAACGGCGATAAAGACGCCGTTTACCGCCAGCTCCTGTTTCCCGCCGGTCTTTCGATTGGTCAGCGCCAGCGCTTCCACCTGATTTTCTCCTTTGATCTCGTCGACCACCGTATCCCACACCATTTCCACGTTTTCCAGCGCCAGCAGGCGTTCCTGAAGGATTCTGGCCGCGCGCAGCTCGTCTCTGCGGTGGATAACATAAACCTTCTCACAGGCTCTCGCCAGGAAGATTGCGTCCTCCACAGCCACATCGCCGCCGCCTACCACAGCCACGGTTTTTCCGCGGAAGAACGCGCCGTCACAGGTGGCGCAGTAGGACACGCCCATTCCGGACAGCTCCTTTTCTCCCGGAACCCCCAGCGTTCTATGCTTTGCCCCGGTGGCCACCAGCACGGTTTTTGTGTGATATTCTGCTTTCTTTGTCACAACCACCTTGTCTTCGCCTTCCAGCTTCAGCTCCCGCACCTTATCCCGAACGAACACCGCGCCCATTTTTTCCGCGTGGTCTCTCAGGGTCGTTCCAAGGTCCATGCCGCTGATTCCCGGCAGTCCCGGATAATTGTCCACCTCATAGGTAGTCACCACCTGGCCGCCGCTCACAAAATTTTCCTCAATGATGATCGTATCCAGCTTTGCTCTCTGGGCATAAATTGCCGCCGCCAGCCCTGCCGGACCGGAACCGATAATAATCAGATCGTACTGTTTTTCCATACATTTCTCCTTTTCTCTTTTTCTCTTACTATTGTTTCACGACCTTAATTCCCCTGACCAGACGCAGGGCCGCGTCCACAGTGATCTCCGTATAATTCTCCCGTGTCTCATCCTCATAGAAGGTGTAAACCACCGTCTCACCGCCGTCGTTTTCCGTCTTTTCATATTCTCCCAGATCCGCAGAAAAAAATTCCTCCTCCGGTGTACCAAGGGTAATATTTCCGGCTACGGCAATGGGGATCTTCGTTGTATCCATGTCCCCGTACAGCGACGTGACAAAACAGTTTTCCACCGTCACAGCCTCCTTGGAATCGTTGCGCACATTTCCAAACATCCTCTGGCCGTTCTTTTCCAGCGTCACATAGCCGTACTGCAAGCCTTTGACCGCCTGATCAGACTGCTGTTCGTTGATCTCCCAGCCATGCTCCACCAGCTCCGCCACAGGTACCGGCAGCCGGTAAAGCGTTCCGTCATAGGACACAATAAACTGGTCCAGCGCAGTCCCCGGCGCCTCCGGCGCCTGGTATGCCTCCACCTCCGGCGTCTTTCCCTTTACCGCATGTTCCAGCTCGTCGTCCCCGGCGGGATTTTTCAGATTCTGCAGATTCAGCTGCATCAGAAGTCCCGTCTCGTTGTCAAATCCCAGCTGCACCGTGCGGTTCAGTCCAAAGGCATAGGTGAGATACAGATACTGCTCCTGCTCATACCGGTCCGACGGCGCTCCGTACGCCGCGGTCACATCTTCCGCCACAGACTTCTGCAGCACAATGCCTCCCGGAAGACCGACATACACTGCCTGCCCTTCCTTTGACGCCGCGTCCACATGAAATCCGGCGATATAGCACTGGCTCACCGGCTGCTCGGATGCCTGCGGATTCATAAGGTCCACCGTCACGGAACCACCCTTTGAGGTAAACGTTTCCCCTTCCAGATAGGACTGGGCGCCCACCGGCTCCTGGTCGTCTCCGTCGTAGCTCCACCCGTATCCAAGGAACGTCTCATAGTCCACAGGAAGCTGGTAAGTCTCTCCCCACACCGCAAACGCAAAGCTTTCCAGCTCCTTTGGAAGCTCTGTCTCGTACACGGGGATGTCCTCCCCCGGAAGATTTTCATCCATGGTATCCTGTGGGTCTTCGTCGTCTGTACTCTGGCTGACTGTCGTAATGGGAATTTCCTGCCTCCTGTCTCCACATGCGAAGAGCGTCCACACAACGCCCGCCGCCATCAGAACCGCAAAGCTTTTTCCATATGCTCTCATGGCCCGTCCTCCCTGACAAGCGCCGGATACGGTCCTTTTCGTTCCGGCGTTCTCTCTGGCTATTATAGCACAAAGGCACCTGACCGGCCAGTTAAATTCGTAGAATCAAATTCATACATAGTCTTGTTTTTCCCCTCATAAGCTGTTACAAAAGACCGAAAAGAGCATCGCCGCCATGCCCAATGGAAAAATAAAAAAACGGATCCTCTGGTCCCTTCTGTTTCTATCCATTCCCCTGGCTGTCTATCTGCTTCTGTGGCTGACTCCGGCGGGCGGGATCTTTGAGAACAGCCGCTTTGAAGCCTATATCGACGAACGTTTCCGCCAGGAAGCCGGCTCCTCCGCCATCAACCTCCACTACACCCTGGCCGACCCTTCTCTGGCCGGAATCGGCGAACATGAAGTGTCCTTTGGAACCGTACGCCTGCCCGATCTCCAGGAACAGGAACGGCTGCTGGAGGAAGAACGGGACGCGCTCAGCCGCTTTGACCGGGACGCGCTCAACACCCAGAATCGTATCATGCTGGATATTCTGAAGGAACATCTGGAAAACCAGGAACTTCTGGCCTCCTGCTGCGCGCTGCAGGAGATGCTGGGACCCTCGCTTGGCACACAGGCCCAGCTCCCTGTCCTTCTGGCCGAATATACCTTCCGGACCGCCCAGGACATTACCGATTACCTGAAGCTTTTAAGCGACCTGCCCCGGTATTTCCAGGAAATCCTCGCCTTTGAGCAGGAAAAGTCCAATCTGGGCGTTTTTATGAACGACACCTGTGTGGATGGAATCGTCCGGCAGTGTACGTCTTTTATCAACGATTCCAGTCCCCATTATCTGCAGACCGTCTTCGAGGAAAAGCTGGCGGACTTTGAAGGCTTGAGCGGCACGGAACGAAACGCCTGTGTGGACGCCCACAGCAAACTGATGGAAACCTGTGTCCTTCCCGCCTATCAGCAGCTGTCCGACGGCCTGCTGGCCCTGCGGGGAAGCGGGACCAACCAGAACGGACTGGCCGGTTATGAGCATGGAACAGACTACTATCTCTATCTGCTCCGCAGCCAGGTGGGAACCGGCGCCTCTCCGGAAGAGATCGAACAGCGGCTTTACCAGCAGCTGAACGCGGACACAAAAGAAGTCAGCCAGATCGCGTCCGCAGACCCGTCGCTGCTTTTGTCCGTGTCCGCCCCTGAACTGAATTTTTCCTCGCCGGAAACCATGCTGGAGGATCTGTCGGCTGCCATTGCCGGCGACTTTCCGGGACTGGATCAGGTGGAATGGGAGATCAAATATGTGGACGAAGCGCTGGAGGAATTTTTAAGTCCCGCCTTTTATCTGACGCCGCCGGTGGACACCAACGCGCCAAATTCCATCTACATTAACAACAGCGCCCAGATGGACTCTCTGGAACTGTACACCACCCTGGCTCACGAGGGATTCCCGGGGCATCTCTACCAGACCGTGTCCTTTTCCCTCACCGGCGCTCCCTATCTTCGCCATCTCTACACCCCCGGCGGCTACATAGAAGGCTGGGCCACGTATGTGGAGTCCTACGCATACGATTACGCTGTGCGCAGCAATCCCGCCCAGGCCAACGCGGCGCGCCTGATGTGGCTGAACCGCTCCATCAACCTTTGTCTGTACTCGCTGATGGACATCGGCATCCATTATCACGGATGGAACCAGGCCCAGACACAGCACTTTCTCTCCGCCTTCGGCATCAGCGACGCGGCGCTGGCCGGCGAGATTTTCCAGTATATTGTGGAAACGCCTGCCAACTACCTGAAATATTACGTCGGCTATCTCAACTTCGAGGATCTGAAGAAGGAACTGCAGGAGAAAGAGCAGGAGGAGTTTTCCCTGAAAGACTTTCACGAAAAACTTCTGGACATTGGCCCCGCGCCGTTTTCCATCGTACGGGATTACCTGCTTATGTAACCGTTCAGCCTGCCACTATTCCGCGAGGTGTTTTCGCGCAGAATGCGCGAAAATCCCGAGGCCTGCAGCGCGAAACTGCATGAAATGCAGTTTCTGTGCATCGCGAAGCGTGTAATAGTTCAGCAACGC
>JAGHIA010000163.1 GCA_017887445.1 Fusicatenibacter sp. | reverse complement strand
GCGTCACAGTTTGTGGGGAATTTGTTCCAAAATCGGGAGGCGTAGCGGGCTACGCTGACTGATTTTGGGGCAAATTCCCCGCAAAGTGGGGCGTGCAGATTGCAGGAATGAATTTTCAAACACGCTCTAGGATGATCTTGCAGGCTGTCTGTACGAGGAGGGACTTATGAATATTTTTGCGGGACTGATGATTCCGTTTATCGGTACGGCGCTGGGCGCCGCCATGGTATTTTTTATGAAGAAGAATCTGCGCGCGGGCGTGCAGAAAGGCCTCTCGGGATTTGCGGCGGGAGTGATGGTGGCGGCGTCTGTGTGGTCGCTTCTGATCCCGGCCATGGATATGGCAGAGCCCATGGGAAAGCTGGCGTTTGTGCCGGCGGCGGTGGGATTTCTGCTGGGGATCGGCTTTTTGCTGATGTTGGATCATTTGGTCCCCCACCTGCATGCCAACGAGGAGAAGCCGGAGGGAATCCACGCGGCGCTGAAAAAGACCACTATGCTGGTGCTGGCCGTCACTCTGCACAACATTCCTGAGGGAATGGCGGTGGGCGTGGTATTCGCCGGCATGATGACAGATCAGGCGGAGATCACTCTTTCCGGGGCGTTCGCCCTTTCCATCGGAATTGCCATCCAGAATTTCCCTGAGGGAGCGATCATTTCAATGCCGCTGAAAAGTGCGGGAGCCAAACGGGGCAACGCCTTCCTCTACGGAATGCTCTCCGGAGTGGTGGAACCGCTGGGCGCGTTGGTGACCATTCTGCTGGCCGCGTGGCTGGTGCCGGTGCTGCCGTATCTGCTGGCGTTTGCCGCAGGCGCGATGATCTATGTGGTCGTGGAGGAACTGGTGCCTGAGGCGGTGGAGGGCGAGCATTCCCATGTGGGGACCATCGCGTTCGCCGCAGGCTTTGCGCTGATGATGGTATTGGATGTGGCGCTGGGATAGGGCGTGTTTTCTTAAAAGACCGGGGCGGCCGCGAGCCGAAGCGGAAGAAAGGTAAAGGATCCTTGTAACGATTCAGCTGGCTGAATCATTACAAGGATCCTAAGATTATGTTGATGTCAAGGTCAGAGCTCCGGCTTTTGACCTTGGCATCATTGCGTTTTGTAAAAAAAGCATGACCGCCAACAACGACGAATGTGAGGCCGGAACGCCCCTCTTTTTCGACAGTTTGACATCTTGTTATTTTATTTTGAAACTGCTAAAATAGGGGGCAGTAAAAGCAGACAAAGGAGAAAGAGCATGTACCATGTGATCGTAAATCCCGGCTCCCGCTCCGGCGCCGGAAACAGGATCTGGCAGAAGCTTCGCGGGAGATTTCTTGCGGAAAACGTAAGCTTTAAGGAATACCGGACCTGTTACCGCGGTCATGCGGCAAAAATCGCCTCGGCGGTTACCGCCTGCGGCGTCTGGAAGGAAGAAGACCTTCTGGTCGTGATTGGCGGCGACGGGACAGTCAACGAGGTGGTGACAGGCATCCGCCAGCTGAAGAAGGTGACGTTGGGATACATTCCTACCGGCTCCGGCAATGATTTCGCCAGAGGTCTTGGCATTCCTTCCGACGCCGATCAGGCGGCCGGGCTTCTCAGGTCCGGAAAGACCGTAGCTGTGGACGTGGGCAGGGTAAATCTTGGAGGCAAGGTGCGGCGGTTTGTCATCAGCAGCGGGATCGGCTTCGACGCCGCCATCTGTCACGAGGCGCTCAACTCCCGGATAAAAAATATATTAAACCGTCTGCATTTGGGAAGATTGACGTATATGGCCATCGCGCTGCGCCAGCTGTTCCTGTTCCGGGAATTTTCCATGGAATTTGCCGCGGAGGACAGAAAAAAGAAAACCTTTGACCGTGTGCTGTTTGCCGCGGCCATGAACCAGCAGTGCGAGGGCGGCGGAGTAAGGTTCTGCCCCGGCGCGGACAGCGGCGACGGAGCCATGGACTGGATCATCGTGGAGGGTATGGCCCGCTGGAAACGGCTTATAATGTTCCCGCTGGCGGTGCTGGGAAAGCATACGGGATTTTCCCAGGTACATATTGTCAGGTCTCCGTCGGCGGTCCTGCGGACGGACCGGAAGCTTCCGGTCCACCTGGACGGGGAGTCCGGCGGCCTGCAGCAGAGCCTCACGGTGACCGTGGAGCCGGAACAGCTCCGGGTGGTGACGCGCGGCTGAAACAGTTTGTGAGTGTCCAGAACGTGGAAACAGACCTATGGGTGTTCGGACCATTGTATCAGGCTTATGGGTCCGGAGGATGGAAACTGCTCATAAGCGTCCGGACCATTCAGAGACAGGAGAGACAGAGATATGAGAGTACTGATTTTACTGATTATCGGATTGGCAGTTTTCTTTGTATTCAGTTATATTTATTCCATTGCTCCGCGGACCGGGCGGCGCAGGGAATGTGAGGAATTTATCCGCTGGATGTATGCCCACCGGGGACTGTGGAGCGAGGAGAAGAAAATCCCGGAAAACTCCCTGCCGGCCTTCGCCCGGGCGGTGGAATCCGGATATGCCATCGAGCTGGACGTTCAGCTGACAAAGGACAACCATCTTGTGGTGTTTCACGACGACACGCTGACCCGTATGTGCGGCAAAGAGGGAAAGACCAGCGCCTACACCCTCGCGGAGCTGAAACAGCTGCGCCTGAAGGATACGGACTGCGAGATTCCGGAATTTCGGGAGGTTCTGGAGCTTGTGGACGGAAAGGTTCCGCTGCTCATAGAAATCAAGCTTCCTACGCACAATACCAGAACCTGCATGATCCTGAACCGGGAGCTGAAAAATTATCAGGGAAAATACTGCATCGAGTCTTTCAACAGCCTGGCGCTGCGCTGGTTCAAACGCCACCGGCCGGGAATCGTCCGCGGACAGCTGTCCGACCGGTTCCGCAAATCCGACGGGGTCAACCTGGTTCTGCGGTTCTTGGCGGCGCGGCTGATGCTCAACTGGGTGGGCCGTCCGGATTTTATCGCATATAATTACCGTCATGCCAATAAACTGGGACTGAGACTGCAGCGAATGCTGTTCGGTGTGCCACTGTTCGCGTGGACGGTGCAGAACCAGCCGGACTGGAAAAAATGCCGTCATACATTTGATACGGTGATCTTTGACGGATTTCTTCCGGAGAAGGAATTCAATAGAGGGAACTATTCGGCCAGCTGAATCATTACCAAAAGAGTTTCTTAATATTTTTTTAGTTCGAAAACAGGAAAAGAAAAGATAATGAAGGTTTTCTTAAAAACTGGCGAAGGTCATTGACTTGAAAAAACGGTGTGCTATACTTACAGCAGTTAAAGAAAACACGACATAGCAACAGTTTGTAACTATTCAGCCAGCTGAATAGTTGCAACCGTTCAGCCTTGCTGAACGGTTACACGACGTACGCAATCGTTTCCGAAACAGATTGACATGAAAAAATGAGGTGAAGTGGAGATGAATCTTCTCAAGCGTTACAAACATCTTTTGATCATACCCGCATACGCAGCATTTTATCTGCTGGGATTCTTCTGGCTGGAGGATAAGGTGACAAAAAATTATCACATTATCCATATGCCGCTGGACGACATCATACCCTTCTGCGAGTATTTCGTGGTGCCATACTTCCTGTGGTTCCTGTTTATCGCGGCGGCGGTGATATACTTCGGGGTATTCAACGACAACCTGAAAGAATACTACCAGCTGATTTTCAATCTGGGCATCGGAATGACCCTGTTTCTGGTCATCTCCTACATTTACCCCAACGGACAGGACCTGCGGCCGGAAACCTTTGCCAACGACAACATTTTTACCCAGATGGTACAGTATCTGTATTCCATCGACACACCGACCAATGTCTTTCCGAGCATACACGTTTACAACTCCGTGGCAGTAGCCATCGCTTTCATGACCTGCCAGAAGCTGCAGAAACACACCGTGATCCGCTACGGCAGCGTTGTACTGGCGGTATCCATCGTACTTGCCACCATGTTCCTGAAACAGCACTCCGTTTCCGACGTATGCTGCGCCCTGGTCATGAACGTGGGCAGTTACATGCTGTTGTACCGCCCGCACAAAGTCAGAAGCCTGTCCCTGGCTTCTCAGAAGAAAAAGAAGAAAAAAGAGATCACCATCTGGCGATAAAAACCTGTCCGGCTTTTTCTTTTCGTCAGAACGTGTCTTGATGATTATTTCCCGCAGGATATGCGCCGAGGAACAGCGGACGCATATCCTGCGGGAAATTTTGAGTTTTGGCACATCACGCGCCGTCGCGGGATTCCCGGCGGATAAAAATTCCTTTCATATTGGGAAATCTGTTGTGGGTCTCATAGACAGTCGCCTTTTCTTCTTCCGTGCATCCGATCAGCAGTTTGATCTCGGAGTCCCTTTTCAGAAGATCCACCGTACATATGACCGCATCTATGTTGTTCCCGGCCGTCCCTACCCATACGTCGATCCCCGCGCCGTCCATGGAAGCGGTATCCTTCAGGTAACCGTAATCGACATTGTAGATAAGATCCGGGCATTTCGGATGAGCGGTGCCTTTCGGCCGGTCTATAATGATCTCGGAACCTTCGATTAAGGTGTCTAAGGCGCGCCAGAAGCTGTCGTCATATCTGTGCATATAAATCCCTCCCCATATTCTGTACTTGACATCGGCTTTCTATGATGATAGCACGGAAGTTCATATTTTAGCAATTGTTAGTTACAGTTCGTAACTGTTCCGCAGGCTGAATTGTTACCATAGCAATAAATGTTTACGAAAAATTCATTGTTTAATTCCCGGAATAGTGGTAGAATAATACAGTATGTAAAAACGTACCACAGAACGATTAGGAGTATGTATCAATGAAAGTAACGGAAAAGCTTTTCGGCACCCACAGTTCCCGCGAACTGAAGCGGATCACGCCGATCGTAGATAAGATCGAGGCCCTGCGTCCGGATATGCAGAAACTTACGGATGAGGAGCTTCGCGCAAAGACAAAAGAATACAAGGAGCGCTATGAAAAAGGGGAGACGCTGGATTCCATTCTTCCGGAAGCTTTCGCGACGGTGCGCGAGGCCGCGAAGCGTGTCCTTGGCATGGAACATTACCGGGTACAGCTGATCGGCGGAATCATCCTCCATCAGGGCCGTATCGCCGAGATGAGGACCGGTGAAGGAAAGACGCTGGTTTCCACCCTGCCGGCTTACCTGAACGCGCTGACCGG
>JAGHIA010000162.1 GCA_017887445.1 Fusicatenibacter sp. | reverse complement strand
TCTTTATCGCTGTGCTCCGGCACCAGCACATGGCGGATCCACACCGGTTTTTCCATATCCGACAGATATCTGGCCAGTTCCAGGATATTTTCATTGGTGCATCCGGTCAGATCCCTGTGGGTCTCGTTGTCGATCTCTTTGATATCCAGCAGGAACAGGTCCACATACTTCAGCAGCTCCTGGAATTTTGAGAAAAACGGTTCCTTTCTCGTAAACGGATTGCCGCTGGTGTCAATGGTGATGTTCACTCCCTCCGCCTTCGCTCTTTTGCAGAAATCCAGAAGAAAGTCCATCTGCAGCAGCGGCTCGCCTCCGCTGATAGTGACCCCGCCCTGCTCGCCCCAGTAGGAGCGGAACCGGAGGGCCCGCTTAAGAAGTTCCTCAGAGGTATACACCTCTCCCTTCTGCATGTCCCAGCTGTCCGCATTGTGGCAGAACTTGCACCTCATGGCGCAGCCCTGCAGAAAGATCACATAGCGCACGCCCGGCCCGTCCACGGAGCCGAAGCTTTCCTGGGAATATACTCTCGCCGTCACCGGCTGATTGATCTGCTCTGACATTTTTACTCCTTTCATGGCGCATTTAACCGCGCCATTACCACAAACAGCCAGTGCGGAGTTTCCCGCGCTGGCTGTCTGAAATTATTGTATGAGATTCTCCCTACTGTTCATGGCCCAGCCGCAACCACTCGCTGTTTGCGGTGTAAGAACATGATTCATAATGATTCCGCTGGCTGAATCGTTGCCATGATTCAAGTATTCGCGTTACATTGCAGTATGGCAGGTTCTTGCGATAACGTCCATCTGCTGCTCGCGGGTCAGGTCGATAAACTTCACGGCGTAACCGGATACACGGATGGTGAAGTTTGCGTACTCCTCTTTCTCCGGATGCTCCATAGCGTCGATGAGCTTCTCTGTACCGAATACGTTCACGTTCAGGTGATGCGCGCCCTGGTCGAAGTAGCCGTCCAGAACGTGTACCAGGTTGTTGGTACGCTCCTCATCGTTGTGTCCCAGCGCTCCCGGGCTGATGGTCTGGGTGTTGGAGATTCCATCCAGCGCCTGCTCATAGGGCAGTTTCGCCACAGAGTTCAGGGATGCCAGAAGGCCGTTCTTCTCCGCGCCGTAAGACGGGTTCGCGCCAGGCGCCAGCGGCTCGCCGGCTTTTCTTCCATCCGGAAGGGAACCGGTGGCTTTTCCGTATACCACGTTGGAGGTGATGGTAAGGATGGATGTGGTCGGCTCGGAATCTCTGTAGGTATGGCATTTTTTCAGCTTGCTCATGAAGGTTCTCAGCAGCCATACTGCGATCTCGTCCGCACGGTCGTCGTCGTTTCCGTATCTCGGAAAATCTCCTTCGATGTCGAAGTCAACAGCCATTCCGTCCTCGTCACGGATTACTTTTACCTTTGCGTATTTTACTGCGCTCAGGGAGTCTACCACATGGGAGAAGCCTGCGATACCGGTCGCGAAGGTACGTCTTACGTTGGTATCGATCAGCGCCATCTCCGCTGCCTCGTAGTAGTATTTGTCATGCATATAATGGATCATGTTCAGGGTATCCACATACAGCTTGGACAGCCACTCCATCATAGCGTCATATTTTTCCATTAACTCGTCGTAGTCCAGATACTCGGAGGTGATCGGCGCGTATGCCGGGCCTACCTGCTGTTTGGACTTGCAGTCTACGCCGCCGTTGATCGCGTAAAGAAGGCATTTTGCCAGGTTCGCGCGGGCGCCGAAGAACTGGATCTCTTTTCCGGTCTGTGTCGCGGATACGCAGCAGCAGATGGAATAATCGTCGCCCCATACCGGACGCATCACGTCGTCGTTCTCATACTGGATGGAGCTGGTAGCCACAGAAATATACGCCGCATATTTCTTGAAGTTCTCCGGCAGATGAGAAGAATACAGAACGGTCAGGTTCGGCTCCGGAGACGGTCCCATGTTCTCCAGGGTGTGCAGGAAACGATAGTCGTTCTTTGTTACCATATGACGTCCGTCCATACCGATGCCGGCCATTTCCAGAGTCGCCCATACCGGGTCGCCGGAGAACAGCTCGTTGTAAGACGGGATTCTCGCGAATTTCACCATACGGAACTTCATAACGATATGGTCGATCAGCTCCTGTGCCTGCTCCTCAGTGAGGATGCCCTTCTCCATATCTCTCTGGATATAGATATCAAGGAAAGTGGAGATACGTCCAACGCTCATTGCCGCGCCGTTCTGGGTCTTGATAGCGGCCAGGTAGCCGAAGTACAGCCACTGAACAGCTTCCTTGGCGTTGGTCGCCGGTTTGGAGATATCATATCCGTAAACGGAAGCCATCTCCTTCATCTCCTGCAGCGCGCGGATCTGATCTGCGATCTCCTCGCGGAGACGGAAGTCGGTGCCCTTCATTCCGTGTCTCTCGAACTCGATGAAGTCAGACTGTTTTTTCTCGATCAGGAAGTCGATACCATACAGAGCCACACGGCGGTAGTCGCCGACGATACGTCCTCTTCCGTAGGTATCCGGAAGTCCGGTGATGATCTTGTTGTGACGGGCTTTCTTCATCTCCGGTGTATAAACATCAAACACTGCCTGATTGTGTGTCTTATGATATTTTGTGAAAATCTCATGCAGCTTGGGACTCGGTGTATAGCCGTAGGTGGTGCAGGCCTGCTCAGCCATCTTGATACCGCCGTAAGGCATAAACGCTCTCTTCAGAGGCTTGTCAGTCTGAAGGCCCACAACCTGCTCCAGGTCTTTCATCTCTTCGCTGATGTAGCCAGGTCCGTACGCGGTCAGGCCGGAAACAACCTCTGTCTCCATATCCAGAACGCCGCCTTTGGCACGCTCCTCTTTCTGAAGCTTCTGCAGTTCTCCCCACAGCTTATTGGTAGCCTCGGTGGGGCCTGCCAGGAAGGACTCGTCGCCTTCGTACTGGGTGTAGTTGTGCTGGATGAAGTCGCGTACATTGACTTCCTCTTTCCAGAGTTTCCCTTTGAAGTCTGCCCACTGTTCAAACTGTTGCATAAAAACATCCTCCTCTAAAGTAGTAAATATGATAAATTTAATGGTTATCAGTTAATTTCTTAACGATTGCAAGCTTATTATATTCAATCCTTTTTCGTTTTTCAACCCTTTTCTTGTACTAAATTGTATACAATAATCCATGTTCCAAAGAAAGAACAATTTCTGTAACAGTTCAGCCTTACTGAACGATTACCCCCTTCGCGATTCACAGAAACCGCATTTCCGTGTTTTATATAAGATTACATGGAATGAAACTGTTTTGGCTGTCTATTGGTATGACTTCCTCGCACATGCAGATAATCCCGCCGCAGCCACGTTCCAGTGTTGTTTTATCGATCAATTCATACTTCTTGATCTCCCGACGGTCAGGGTTCGCGGATTTTTTTATTTCCAATGGATGGATCCGGCCGTTTTCTTCTACCATCACATCGATTTCTTTTGCATTGGAATCCCGGTAGTAAGTCAGATTTGCCTTGTCTTCCGCATAGGAAAAGTTTTTCAAAAGTTCGATCACAACATAATTTTCAAAATAGTGTCCGCTTACCGCTCCGTTCAGAAGAGTATCTCTTGTAAGCCACATAGAAAGATACGCGCACAGGCCTGTATCACAGAAATACAGCTTTGGTGTTTTAGTCAGCCGTTTCAATTCATTATTGGCAAAAGGCGGCAAGAGGAAAACAATCCCTAACCCTTGCAGAATACGCAGCCACTCTTTCGCCGTAGGCTGGGAAATATCTGCTGCCTCCGCAAGTGTTTTATAGTTTACCTGCTCCGCCGTCAGAGCAGCACAAGCGTTAAGAAATTTTCGGAAGCTTACGGAATTGGTGATACCTCCCGCTTCCGCCACATCCCGCAAAAGATAAGTTTCAATATAAGAATTGAAATATTCCTGCCTTTGTTCTCCATCCGCTGTCAGAACATCCGGCATCCCTCCGCGCCAGATATGCTCAAATACGTCAACAATATCGTTCTTTTTTGCCGTCTTT
>JAGHIA010000161.1 GCA_017887445.1 Fusicatenibacter sp. | reverse complement strand
GTATTGATACAGCAGTATCGTATCTGACCGATCAGCAGGCGCTGACGGTCAAAGGGCTCTGCAAAAAATGGGAAGATGACCCGGACGGCTATCACTACAGCATGGACAATCCAGCGGATCAGCGGCGACAGCATGGCGACGGCTTGTGGAAACTCCAGAAAGATCATGATAAGCAGGCGTCCTGGTACCCGGGAGCAGATCCAACGCTGTGGGTGCAGATTGTAGAGGGACATGCTGGTACGCTGGAAGACCCTATACCGGTTCCGGACAGTGTGACAACTTCCGGTTTTGAGTATATCTATGGGAAATATTACAACGAAGGTAGCGCTGTGTACCTGTGCCAGCGGCAGGGTGTCGAGAATCCAGAAGAAATGTATGGACAGACAGAAAAACTCTATTTTATGCCGTCAGCACTGATCGGACAGTATTTTGTTGAGGTAACGCAGAATGGATAACGAAAGAATCTTAAAATTCACAGTCAGCCGGCAGATTGTGAGCAAATATCCTGATTGTGATTTCTCGGGGATCGTCAAAGGTAGCGAAGGGTATTTAATGGCAATGTTTGTATTTTCCCGGGAATGGTATGGCTGTAAAATTGCAGCATCTTTTTGGAGCAATGGAAAAGAATATGCAGTTCCTGTGCAAAATGGCAAGTGCATAATCCCATCGGAAGCTCTAAAAGGTGATCAGTTTTACGTGTCACTTGTAGGCATAAGGAAAGGATATAAGATCACGACGAACAAATTTAAGGTATCTCAGGAGGGATAACATGGCTACAGCAGATGAAATTTTGAATGCAATGCAGGACGGAACAGAACTCCAGGCAGAAGAAGGGGAACTGTTGATCATTGACAACGATCTTCGAACGATCACAATCCCACCAGAGATTGCCAATATCGGCGTGGAAAGCGACGACAATGTGAAGCGGCTGCATTTCCAGATGCCACGACAATACGGCGAATTTGATCTTTCGGAATTTGACATCCGAATTAATTATCTGGCCGCAAACAACACGGGAGATATCTATGTTGTTACAGACAAAGCAGTTTCTGGAGATAATATCACTTTCAGCTGGCTCGTAGGCCGGAGCGCATTTACCGCACAGGGAACTGTGCGTTTTATCGTCTGCCTGAAAAAAACAAATCAGGAAGGCGTTGTAGAACAGGAGTATAATACGACTGTTGCAACCTTGCAAGCTCTTGAGGGAATTGAACCGTCAGGACAGATTGTAGAGGATAACCCGGAAATCATTGAATCAATCCTGGAACGACTGGATGCGCTGGAAGAAAATGTCGGCAGCGGATCCGGTACACCAGGAAAAGACGGCCGAGAAATCGAACTGCAGAAATCATCTACAGCAATCCAGTGGCGGTACGAAGGAGATGAATCGTGGACGGACCTTGTGCAGCTATCGGAGATAACTGGCCCTGCCGGTCCACAGGGAGAGCAAGGACCGAAGGGAGAGACCGGCTCGCAGGGACAAACTGGACCGCAGGGACCGAAAGGTGATCCCGGAGCGACTCCAAACATCCAGATCGGCGAAGTGCAGACATTAGAACCCGAGGAACAGGCAACAGCAAGTATGAGCGGAACGCCGGAGAATCCTATCCTAAACATTGGAATCCCGAAAGGAGAGAAAGGTGATCCTGGAGAATCTTCAGAGGGAGATCCCTATACCCTCCCAATTATGTCTTCTGCTCAGCTTGGCGGAGGTAAAGCTGTAAAAAAGACGGATGAAGATGTGCCTGTGGCAGTAGATCCGTCAACAGGACAGCTGTTTGTACCAACTTATCCGGAAAATACAGGAGGTGACACAATAAACGTGGATGCAGAACTAAAAGAGTATATGAATGTAGCGAAACCAGCTATCGCAAGTGCGATCATCAATAAGGGCGGAAGCGTGGAAGCGGATGACAGCCTGAATGATTATGCTACACGTATTTCAGCAATTCCGAATGATATATATCCAGCCGAGACGTTACCGGTGCAGACCAACCTGTCCGCTTCCGGATTACAGGATTCTGTAGGCATTAAACTGAATTGGTCTAACGTCAATGCCAGCGGATATCTGATCTTACGCAAAGAAAATGCGATGCCCACTACTTCTGCAGATGGAGATATTGTATATAATGGTGCTTATGCTACGGATGGATATACCGATACTGGTGTACAGAAAGGTAAGGTATATTACTACCGCATATTCCCGAGGAACAACAAGAATCAGTATCAGTCGCTGGAAGACGGTGCAGTTGCTATGGTAGATTACAAAGACCGTACCGGACAGACGCTTCTTGGTGATCTTCCACTCGGTTCAAAGATAAAATTCGGACAGTGGAATGGATCTGATTTCTTCTGGGAGGTTGTCGATACACAAGATAAAGCAAGCGGTTTTGTAACGGTTGCAGCGGAGCAAAATTTAGGAAATAGAATGTTTGACGCTCCGGAAACCAATAATCCGATTACCAACCGGAAATCCCAGGGTAATAACAGGTGGGCATATTCTGCTGTACGACAGTTACTCAATTCAGAGGGAGACACTGATACCTGGTGGACCGCGCAACATGAGTACGACGTAGCGCCATCATACGCATCACAGATCCCTGGATTTCTCAAAGATTTCACGGAATATGAAAAAGGAATCATTGTCACAAAAACAAATCGTTGCGTACTCGACACAAACGACGGCGGTGGATCAGAAACGGTGCAGGATAAAGTATGGCTTCCGTCCTCGTATGCGATGGGATTGGAATTTTTCCAGCCACTGGAGGACGATCATACATACGAGGCGTATACCAGCAATTCCGAGCGTGCATATCAGTCGAACTGGTGGCTACGGACAATTAATGGAACATCATCTGCGTCCTACGTTCGGAGTGTGCTCTCCGGCGGTGCTCTGAACAGCTTTACCGCGAGCTACAGCGGTGCGGTGCGCCCGTTTTGCTTACTTCCCACTTCTGCTTATATGCTTTGGAGCGATAGCGACGAAGCATATGTCTTCGCTGACGATAGTCAGCGGAACCCTGCAACAGAGTAGGAGTTAAGACCATGTCAAAGAGTGAAACAATACCGGTACAGATTGAAGCTGAAAAGCTCTGCAAGCACACATTAACAGTAACCAATAATCTGAATAATTTTCCGAAAAAATATCGGTTCACACTTGTGGATCGGATCGTAAGAATATCATTTGATATCCATGATGATATCTGCGATGCAAATAACTCCTACAACATGGAAGAGAGAGTGTGGTATATCGAAAAAGCTATCTCTCAATGCAGGAAAATGAAGTTCTATGTGCGGCTATGCCAAGAGATATTAAGACCGAAATGCAGCATTGAATATTGGGATCAATTAATCGCTGGTATCGAAAAACAGCTCCAAAACTGGAGAACGGCAACAAAGAAAACAATATAAAAATATAGGTTGCGCGCTGTAGCGTCCAACGTTCGGAATGTGAACTCCAGCGGTACTCTGGGCAACAATACCGCGAACTACAGCAATGCGGTGCGCCCGTTTCGGTGGATCATGTCAGAATGAGTAGCTTTCGCGAAAACAGTACACCACCATCAAAAGAGTGCGCAACCTTTCCGAAAGGATAAACGAAATTGAACAACGATGAAATAATAACAGACTTTGATAATCTATACCGGGCATTTTTAAAAAGCAAAAATAACCGTAGTTATAAAATGTCCGCGATGTACTTTCAGCTGGATGCGATTGCGGAACTGAGAAAATTACAGCGCGAATTATCGGATCATAGTTATAAGGTGTCTGGGTATACCAGTTTCACCGTCAGTTATCCGAAAAAGCGCAATATTCTCGCATGTAAGTTCCGTGACAAGGTTGTCCAGCATGTCCTGTGTGATAATATCCTGATTCCGATGCTTACCAGTATCTGCATTCGGGATAATTATGCCGGACAGGTCGGAAAAGGAACAGGATATGCGCGGGATAGGATGAAAAAGAAAATGGAAATGTTTTATTTCTCAAAGGGCATGAGCGGGTATTTCTACCGTGGAGATATTTCAAAGTATTACTACAGTATCAACCACGAAAAAGCAATTGATATCATGGAATACCACTTTCCAGAAGAGACACACTGGCTGATAGAAGAATTCGTCAATTCTACGGATGGAAATATCGGCATAGCGCTAGGAAATCAGATCAATACCGTGGTATCTAACCTCTATTTGGATGGACTAGATAAGTTCATTACCGGAGAGTTGGGTATTCGATATTATGGGAGGTACGCAGATGATTTCTACCTGATTCATCCAGACAAACAATATTTGAAATATTGTGAGAATTGCATTAAGGAATACCTGGATACATTAGATTTAAAACTCAACCCTAAAAGTCAAATCATACCATTCAAGAACGGAATATCATTTTTGGGATTTCATTTTTATGTTCGCGATGGGAAAATTGATATTCGATTAGACAATAAAAAGAAAAGAGAATACCGCAGAAAATTCAATAAGTTGTGCAAGAAAGTCAGATCAAAAGAGATGGACTTGAGCGTGTTGGAGACATCTTATCAATCTTGGAAAAACCATGCATCGTATTGTGTGGATCATGGGATTTTTCGATATTATGAAAACAAGCTGAGAGAGTTAAGGAGGAAACAATATGCACATTGAAAACGGATATTACATATCTGAACGCACATCAAACGAAAAACCGTATGCATACATTGATTCTGGCACTCTGTATCTTCCGTTCAATGTTGAGAATAACAATGCAGGAGAGGGAGGATATAAGTTCAAGGAATACCGAGTCACGGTTCCGATCACGAATGATATTGATGCGAATATACTAAAGCAGATTATTACTGCGATTCCGGATGTTACGGATGCAATCAACTCTGTGCTGAAAAGCATCTTGGGCGAAAATGCCTCGGTGCGAAAAGAAGGTATATATAAAAAAGTACTTGAAAATGTAGATAGCATAGTAAATGATGCAGGCCTGACGGACAATGAAGCTCTGATGGTTCCGGAACTACATCCAGAATGGTCTATGCTTTGTTCCCGATCGTATACGGCGCAGAAAGCAGGTTTTAAATTCCAATACAGCGGGATACTGTACAAAACTCGTCAAGATAACTTTACGTTTCAGTCGCAGTGGGTTCCGGGGCAGGGAACATCATCTATTTATACGCAGGTTATTGAGATGCAGACGGGCACATTAGATGATCCGATCGATGTTCCGGAAGATGTGCAGACCAATGCATTTACCTATGTTATAGGTAAATATTATCAATGGAATGGACAGATATATCAATGTCAGAGATCCGGAGAGGAGGATGGCACAGAACACAGTTTTACATACAGCCCAGATCAGCTGCTGGATCAGTATTTTGTGCTGATTAAATGAGTAAATTAAGGATTATAGCTATGCTGTGGTCAGCCATATATGATCTCAAAATGGTAATCCAAGGGACAAGTAGAAAAAGCATGAATGAGATTGAAGCAGAATTGGATAAAATTGAGTACCATTGCCGTAAGTATGTAGATATTGATGATGTGGAGGAAATGGAATAAATATGGTAGAAATTCGAGCGAGACCGTAACCCGGTCTTATTTTTATGCAGAAAGAATGGAAAGGAAAGTGAGGGCATGAAGAAAATGAGATACGCAGAAGCGATCATCGACGGTTATAACGCGGTGACGGGAGCGATTGTGGCGGTATTATCCTATATCCTGGGGGAACACTGGATTCTGTTTGTGGCATTCCTGGGTTTGAATGTTGCTGACTGGATCACGGGATGGATGAAGAGTCGCATGGCGGGGAAAGAAAATTCCAGCGCAGGCTGGAAAGGAGTACTCAAAAAGCTTGGGTACTGGTTGATGATCATGGTGGCCTTCGGCGCTGGTGCGGTATTTATCGAAATTGGAAACAGCATCGGTGTTGATCTGGGAATTACAACGCTGCTCGGATGGTTTGTACTGGCCAGCCTGATCGTGAACGAAATCCGGTCAATCTGTGAAAATTTTGTCGAGGCAGGTTACAACGTGCCTCAGATTTTGGTAAAAGGGCTGGAAGTAGCAGACAAGGTTGTGAACCAGGAACAGGAAGGGGACGAGTGATTGTCCTCTTTCATATATTATAATGAGTTGGAAAGGAGCAGCGCAAAATGAATATCAACAGAGAATTCCTCAGTCAGAGAAACATCAACGGAACAGGAAATCCGTGCAAATACATTGTGATCCACGAAACGGACAATTACAACAAAGGAGCCAATGCACGAGCCCATGCCAAAGCGCAGCACGATGGCAATTTTGCAGACATGTCCGTACACTATTACTGCGGATCAGACGGCACCTACCAGGCCGCTGAGCATACCTGCAAGTGCTGGCATGTTGGCCGGACCTATGTAAACAACCCGAACAATCCGGATTGTACTAATAATAATTCCATCGGAATCGAAATCTGTGTAAATTCTGATGGAGATTATGCAGTAGCGCGGCAGAATGCCATTGAACTGGTGAAATATCTGCTGCAGACAACCGGCATTCCAGCGGACAGGGTAATCCGACATTACGATGCCAAGGGGAAATACTGTCCTCGAAAAATGATGGATAATCCGTCTCTGTGGTCGGATTTTAAAGCGCAGATCCAGGGCGGTTCTTCAGATGTAACTCCTCCGGAAGTAGATATCAGCTGGAGCGCCACCGGAACGGCGACCTGCACCGGAAACGGTGTGTATTATCGCCCGCGTCCGACCATGAACTGTGAGCCGTATGGCCAGTTGGACAAAGGAAATCGCTTTGAGGTAGACGGTCAGGAGAAAAACGGATGGATCCATGCGAAAGTTGTGGATCAGGTATGCTGGATCTATAAAGATTATGTGCAGTACGATGGACAGCCGGCACCGACACCGGATCCCACGCCGCAGCCGTCCGGATGGAAAGTCACGGGGACCGCGGTCTGCACTGGAAACGGTGTCCGGGTCCGCAGTTCTGCCGAGTTTGGGAACAACATTCTCCTCTGGCTGAATAAGGGAAATCGTTTTGAAGTAGACGGGCAGAAATCAGGAGAATTTATTCATGTGAATGTGAATGGAACTGTAGGATGGATGTCAAAGGATTATGTAAAATATGACGCCGCAGAATCAACCGATTCAAGCTCTTCCGGCAACACCATTGTCCGTGACGGTCAGATCCACGCCAACAACTTCAGCGGCGCCGGTATTGCGACAGATGGAATTCGCGGAAGCGCCACGAAGAAAGCCGGAATCAAGGTGCTACAGGTGGCTCTTAACCATGACTACAATGCAGGGCTCACAGTAGATGGTATCAGAGGTGCCAAGACAGATGCAGCACTTGGTAGTCACTACGTCAAGTATGGAGAGACGCAGTACCTTGTGACTGCAGTGGAAATCCTCCTGATGCTGAAAGGATACAATCCTGGTGGCGTGGAAAATCCTGGCCAGTTCGGCAGCGGCCTGAAAGCAGCAGTGACACAGTACCAGCGCGATCACGGTTTGACGGCAGATGGCGTGGCCGGCAGAAATACAATCCTCAGCCTGATTGCTTGATGGACGCAGAACAATCTGATACAATAACGATGATGCCACCACAGGGCGCCAGGGCAATGGGTCGCCTGGTGCTGGGTCGGGCATGAGCCTCCGGAACGGCCGATACATAGTAGTTCCGGGTACATGATTTCAGCCCCGAGGGTTTATTCCCCGGGGCTGTTTTTTCTTTTTTGGTATTGATCTCTTGCACGTTGCCTTTTTCTTTCAAGACGTTGTTCGTCAGACATTCTTGATCTAGATACTCTTTTTTTTCTTTCCGGAAAATCTTTTCTGGATAAGTTTTCATCATAATATTTTTCCAGCGTCCATCCTCTATATTGATGCGCACCACGTTTTTTCTTACCCTCTTGCGTCCGCTTGATTGCTCGTATTCCATCGCAGAATAAGTCAGGAGTGCTCGGTAATATATCAGTATGTTCTCTGGCCCATAACGCCAGATTGTTAATTTCATATCGAGTTCCCTGCGGAGAAACAATTACCCAGCTTTTTGCAGTAGCATTTGTTTCAACTGGAGCAGTATTTGGGTTAGTTTTAGCAGCCTCATGAGCCCGCTCTAAGGTCATTGCATATATTGGATTGGTTTTCCAATTTATCATTCGATTTTTTCTTTCGCATTCAACAGAACAAGTAATTTTTCCGGAAGAAGGAGGGGCCAAGAACTCTCGCCCGCATATTACGCAGGTTCGTTTGTTCCTCAAGTATTTCACACGACATTCTTGTGAACAGAAAAGTTTATTTCGGCCTTTGTCTTTTCCACATACCACGCATTTATTTTCCATGCTCATCTCTCTCAATTGTTAAGATTTGGCTTTTTCAATTATGATTTTTCCATTTTCGCAGGTTAGGGTTACCGCCCTATCATTTTCTGTAACACCCAAAGCTCTGACCATATCCGCTGGAAGTGATATTCTGTAATTCTTAGTATTTTGCCCCGAATTACCTCCGGCTTTGTTAATCATTACATTTCTATCTGCCTTCATTAATCCTTCTTTCTCCCGGCGGTCCAGCGCCGGGGCCTGTGTTATTCGTAGCGGTATTTCTCGCCCTTTGAATGTATATAGTTGATAGTTGCGTCAGAAAGTTCTTTGTCCGTACATCCAAGCCCGTGAAGTGTGTCATTCAGCGGATTGCAATGAGTTTCACAAAACTCCACAACCTCAGACCATTTTGCGGTCAGATAGTAGGCAACTTCTTCGCTGTCTGAAATCGGTCCTTCTACTTCTGCGGAAATTTTGTACCAGTGTAATGTTTCGCATATTCTCCAGACCATATCTGCTCCGTTTCTTTTGTACTCAGCAAAATATTTTTCAAGTTCTTCGATACTCCCCATTTTTTTTGCGTCTCTCATTTTTTTTTCCTCCTTAAAACTCATATTTTTCAAGAAAATCTTTTACGACTGTTTCATATTCTTTTCTTGAAACCCCTTGCAGATCATATTCTGTGATCTGCTTAGTTTCTTTGTCAATGAATGCAAGTGCGCGGCGCTTGTAATCATTGATGTAGATTCTGGATTTTCCATATTTCTGCCAAAGTGAGAAATACAGATATGCACTATCAGAACAACAAGTTTCGTCATACCCAGGTTTAAGGATTTTTGCTGATTTCTGAAACTTTTCCTTCATTGTTTTTGCTTCCTCCCATGCTTTTTTCAGTCCGGAGGAAATCGTCATCCCTGCTTTCTTAACCAATTCCCATGCTCTTTTCATGATCTTGCTCAAATTGTATTTCTTCATCTTGATTTCCTCCGTTTCCCTTTCTGTGATTATATAATACCACACTGGACACCAGTAGTCAAGAAGAAAATTAGATTTCTTTCGAATAAAAAGGACTGACTGAGCAGCCCTTTTTAAAATCAATATTGTATCATCTTAAAAAACCGTATAAATAAAGGATTTCTTCATAAAAACATTATATGTCATCTCCATGTCATACAAGGTGTCATTTTTCCAGTATTTATGCGGCTTTCCAGCACTTTTACCACTTGACTTTTAATCAAGTTGTCCGGGGTTCGAATCCCCGATGCTTCACGCGTGAGAAACGCCGTAAACCCTTTATTAGTGTGGGTTTGCGGCGTTTTTGCATTTTGAAAAGTAAATAACGAATTTCTGAAACGGTTCGGTATTGGTAACTAGTTCTCCACAGCGACCATTAATTTCAAAAGCTTTTTCCACACTTTTATATGATTTCTGTGTATATAGTGGATATGTTTTTACTTTTTATTCCCGTGAGCAACGAGCCAAGTAGCCACAGTCCAGGCTGCCTTCTCTTGCCGCCAGCGGCAATTCACCTTGTGCTTGCATGGATATTTGGCGGTGCTGTGTGCCGGTGGCACACGTTAAACACCGACCGAAGCGAAGCGTAGACCAAATACCCCGCTGCTCTGCAGTCCTGCAAGTTGGATACCCCGTTGCTTGCAGGGCTGCAGAGCAGCGGGGTATTTGACCCTCGCGCAGAATGTGCGAAAATCCCGAGGCCTGCAGCGCGAAACTGCATGAAATGCAGTTTCTGTGCATGGCGAAACGCGTAATTGTTCAGCAAGGCTGAACTGTTACCCACTGTTATCCACAAAAACGGAGAAACATGGATAAAACTTGCTGTATAGCGGGAAATAGAGTATAATTTGGGTAACCGTTCAGCCAGGTCTGTGCATCTATTGCACAGACTGTATGAAAACGTAGCGCATACGGGCATCCGGCCCATCGCGAAGCCATTTTCAATGGCCGGATGCTGTAGCAGTTCGTAACCGTTCAGAGGGCTGAACGGTTACGAATTTGGATAAAGTTTTCCGTGTCGGAATTGTTTTTGGAGACAGGTGTCTGCAGGCAGTCGGCGCGGGAGAGGAAAGGATATACATAAAAATGAGGAGAAGAAAAAAACAGGGGAGAAAGCGCGGTCAATGGATTGCTACGGTGGTTTTGTGTGTTTTTATGGCAGCCATTATGGGAGGCATTGCTTTTTTTGGAAAGAAGATCCTGGACGGCGATAGTACAAAAAGCCAGGCGTATCAGGAAAACGGCTATATTGGAACGCCAGGGGCGAACAATGGAGTGACTGGGGAAGGGAATTCCTTGGAAGAAGAGAATCAAGCGGATGGAGAAAGCGCTCAGGCAACGGTAACGGCGGAGCCGGAAGTAACCGGGCAGGAGGAAACAGAGCAGACAATTCCGGAGTCCACAAAGGAGCCTGCACCGGAGCCTACGAAGGCTGTTCAGACAGTCTCCAGCGAATATCTTCACAGTGTGAACGCTGTTCTGGTCCGGGCGGAGGATGGAGCGGTAATGATGGAGAAAGCGGCGTCAGAACGGGCGTACCCTGCATCTATTACCAAGGTAATGACGGCAATCCTTGCCATAGAAAATTTTTCAGATCTGGACGAGCAGCTGACGGTTCCTGAGGAGATGTTTCAGGAGCTGACGGCGCAGGGCGCGTCTGTGGCAGGATTTGATCCCTATGAGCAGGTGTCTGTGAAATCTTTGCTGTACGGTGTTCTTCTTCCGTCGGGAGCGGATGCCTGCATTACGCTGGCAAATACGATTGCCGGTTCGGAGGAAGGTTTTGTACAGAAAATGAATGAGAAAGCGGCTGGACTAGGAATGGCGGACACGCATTTTGTGAATTGTACCGGACTGCATGACTCGGAACATTACACTACCTGCAAGGATCTGGCGGTTTTGATGAGATACTGCCTGCAGAATGAAACATTTCGGACAATCATCACTTCCCGTTCTTATACGACGGAGGAAACCTTGGCCCATCCATCGGGAATTACCATGTATGATTCCATGTTTACTAAATTCGACAACAGCGGAATTTCTACAACAATGTCCAATGGTTTGACCGTGGAGGGAGGAAAGACAGGATTTACCGATGAAGCGGGGCAGTGTCTTGCCAGCTTTGGAAGTTTAAATGGAACGGAATATATTCTTGTGACGCTGGGCGCTCCGGCGCAGCTGGCTTCTGAGATTATGAGTGTCCAGGACGCGGAGACGGTGTACAGCAGGATTTCGTGACAGCCGCCAAAAATTCGTACAGGTATGGGGAAACGGTTAGAACCTGTTTGAAATTTTGTTCCAGACATATTTTTGTGAAAGTAATGAACGGCTGTATGATTTCATAAGATAAAGGGAATGACAGAAAGAAAGGGACTGTGTGCCGGCCAAAAGCGGCGGGCGCGGATGCGGACTATGAAGGTATCGACCCAGAAAGCATTGACAGTAATCCTTGCGATTCTGTCATTCCCTTTTTTCACGGCGGGAATATTAAATGGCAAGCGTGTGCTGATTCTGGAAAAAAAGCCGGAAATGGAGGATTTTCTCGCGCCGGCGGTTTCTGCGGAGGTTCCGGAGGATTATCCGTATGAGGCGGTAAGGGCACAGGCTGTTTTGGTGAGAAGCCGTTGCCTGGCGGAGATCGAACAGGGGACGAAGTATGATGCGGTGATTCAGGAGTTGGTTGAGGAAGGGGAGTCCTCCAACGCCTCCGGGCATATGGAAAGCGTCTGTGAGCGGGCGGTAAAGGAGACGGAACATATGGCGCTGAACTATGGAGGAAGAGCGGTGGAAGGCCCTTTTTTTCGTTCAGGGAACGGGACCACAAGAAGCGGGAGGGATATTTTTCAAAGCGACGGATATCCCTGGCTGTTGAACGTGGAGAGTCCCTGGGATATTGATGAGGAAGATTATCTGACGCCTTGTTCCTTTACGCCGGCTGGGCTGTTTGACTCGTTGGATGCTGCAGAGGAGGGGCTTTCAGAGATCGTTTTTGGGCAGGACTGCCGGGAACTGGCTGCTGGTGGAATCCTGGGAGCAGAGGAGATTGCCGGACGATTTCAGAATTTTGTCACAGATGCGGCGGGATATGTGACAGAGCTGACCATTGGGGAGAAAATCTTTTCAGGAGAACGGCTGAGACGGATCTTGAATCTGCCGTCGTCATGTTTTTCTGTGCAGGCGGTGGATGGAAAGCTTCGCTTTCTCTGCAAGGGATTGGGACATGGCGCAGGTCTTTCTCAGGCAGGAGCCGCGGCTATGGCTTGGGAGGGGAAAGCCGCGGAGGAAATCCTTCAGCATTATTTTCCTTCTGCAACAGTGGAAATGGTGCAGTAGGTAACGATTCAGTCAGCTGAATCGTTACGGCATCCGGCAATTGAAAATCGCTTCGCGATGGGCCGGATGCCCCCAGGCACTACGTTTTCATACAGTCTGTGCAGTAAATGCACAGACTGTATGAATCGTTACCGCAGCAGAGGCATTGTGTTAGAGCGTGTTTGAAAATAGTGAAAAATTGTTGTATAGTTTCGGAGAAAAAGGCAACCCTATTAATGTATAAAACAGCAGGAGATGCACGCAGAACAGACGTAATGATCCAGGGCTGAATGGTTATGAACAGGCATTCATTCCTGAATGGTTATGAACAGGCATTTGTTCCTGAATGGTTATGAACAGACATTTGGCCGCGAAGGCTGCTGCTGTTCGCGCGGGAATGAGACTTCTGCGGGCAAAGACATTAGTAGAGGTGAAGAATATGAGAACGAGAGAGAGTAAGAGAAGAATTGCAGTCGTGACAGCGGTTCTGCTGATTGCGGTTGCGGCAGGCGGAGTGATCACCTGGCAGAATTTTGGCAAGGAAAAAGAAAATCAGACAGCGTCTAACGAAGAAGACATCCGTACGGTTTCTGAGGAGATCAGCGACGGGGCGGTTGCGGATCTTCCGGAGGAAGACGGCGCGGATCAGACGGAAGAAACCATGGAGCCGGACAGCCAGGAGACATCTGGGACAGCAGACGGACAGATGAATGTTGCGGAGGAGAATACTCCGGCAGCGCAGGAAGAACAGCCAGAGGATGCGCAGCCTGCGTCCGGGGAAGCGGATCCTGCCGCACAGGCAGAGGAGACAAACGCTCAGGTAACGCTGGATTTCAACGAGGGAACCGTTCTGATGACGCCGGTGAGCGGACAGGTGGTGATTCCCTACAACATGGATAATACCGTGTATTTTCCAACGCTGAATGTATACAAATGTAATCCGTCGGTGGTCATCTCCGCGGAAGTAGGTACGCAGGTGGCGGCGGTCGCCAACAGCCAGGTCAAGAGTATTGTCAACGATGCGCAGACGGGGCTGACTGTGACGATGGATATGGGCAATGGGTATGAGGCTGTTTATGGACAGCTGCAGGATGTGACTTTGGAGGAAGGCGCGATGGTACAGGCCGGTGAGATCATCGGATCCATTGCAGAGCCGACAAGATATTATACGGAAGAGGGAAGCAATCTGTACTTTATGCTTTCCAAAGACGGAGCAACGCTGGATCCCACAATGTATCTTTCACTTCAGGCTGAGTAAACAGGAAAAAGGCAACCGTTCAGCGTTGCTGAACAATTACACGCTTCGCGATGCACAGAACCTGCATTTCATGCAGTTTCGCGCTGCAGGTCTCGGGATTTTCGCGCATTCTGCGCGAAAACACCTCGCGGAATAGTGACAGACTGAACTGTTGCGGAAAAAGAACCAGATCGATACGGGTATTCACAAAAACGGAAGAAATGGAGTATACTATAAGGGATAAGAAATGTAAGATTCGCAATCGAATCATTTTACAGCAGTTTTCTGTGGCTCAGGCCGCAGGCAATGTTTCAGGTAAAGTACATTTCTTCATCGATTGCTTTTCATAAATAACAGGGCGGCTGCGGTTTTCTGTGTGACAGAGAATTGCGGCGGCCTTTACATAGGTCATGGAGAAGATAGAAAATGAGTTTTACATATATTGTCGCCTGCGCGGATGGCACACTTTATACCGGATGGACCAACGATCTGGACAAGCGGGTGAAGGCTCACAACGATGGAAAAGGAGCCAAATATACAAAATGCAGAAGGCCGGTGTCCCTGGCGTATTTTGAACGGTATGAGACGAAGGAGCAGGCGATGCACAGGGAATATGAGATCAAGAGACTTTCGCGAAAAGAAAAACTGAAACTGATCGGAAAATCTGAGGAATAGGTGGTTTCGTACAGAATGCGTGAAAATCCCAAGGCCTGCAGCGTGAAACTGCATGAAATGCAGGTTCTGTGTAGCGCGAAGCGTGTAATCGTTCAGCAAGGCTGAACAGTTACGAACTGTTACAACTGCCAGTAACAGTTCAGCCAGGTCTGTGCATTTACTGCACAGACCGTATGAAAACGTAGTGCCTGCAGGCATCCGGCCCATCGCGAGGCGATTTTCAATGGCCGGATGCCGTAACAGTTCAGCTGGCTGAACTGTTACAACTGCCAAAGAAAAAATAGTCATACCCCTTGATTTTTGCATATATTAGTAGTAGTATAAAGAAAAAGATAACGTAGTATTAAAAACTACTTATCAGAATTAAGGGGTGATTTTAAATGAAATATATCAGAAAAAATGGAATTAAGGACCCGGGAAGCGCCATTACCCATGGGATAGGAATGATACTGGCCATTGTGGGAGCGCTGCCGCTGATCCTGAAGGCGGCCAGAGAGCCGGGATGGCTCCATGTTATCGGAATGACGGTGTTTATGCTGAGTATGATCCTGCTGTATATGGCCAGCACGCTGTACCATACCTTTGACGTGAACCAGAAGGTAAATAAACGGCTGAAGAAATTTGACCATATGATGATTTCTGTGCTGATCGCGGGAAGTTATACGCCGGTATGTCTGATCGTGCTGAATGGAAAAACAGGAACACTGCTGTGTATTATGGTATGGGCGGTGGCCATTGCGGGAATCCTGATCAAAGCGTTCTGGGTCAACTGTCCAAAATGGGTGTCTTCTGTTTTATATATCGGTATGGGATGGATGTGTGTGATGGCGTTTAAGCCGTTGTTTGAGGCATTGTCCAGACCGGCGTTTGGATGGCTGCTGGCGGGTGGTATTATTTATACCATCGGTGGAGTGATCTATTCGCTGAAGCTGCCGGCGTTCAACGCCAGACACAAAAAGTTCGGTACTCATGAAATCTTCCATCTGTTTGTAATGGGAGGAAGCTTCTGTCATTTTATCGTTATGTATTTCTTTGTGGCGCCTATGCCTGTTTAAAACAAAATCCCCGATGCAGGTTTTGCTGAGATTTTTTTCTGTGCTGTGGATATCCCAAAGTTCAGAAAGAATCTTTGCTGAAGCAGGCCTGTGTCGGGGATTTTGCGTTTGTAAAGCGGTTTGGCGTAACGTAACAGTTGTTTGGTAACGATTCAGCCAGCTGAACAGTTACGCTGTCTGTTTAAATCAGTGTGAGCAGTAAAAGTATGACGCCCAGCGCTGCGAAGATAACGCCCATAATGCGTGTGTTTCTGAGATAAGAGTGCGGCGGCGTCTGATTTGGATTTTTGTTGGTCACTTTCCACCAGAAGTCCGGTTTGACTGCCAGCAGAAGACCGTAGACAATGATGATGATCTCAAGAAGAAAATATAACATAGATGTTCCTCCGTGCGTCTGATGATGTTTGTCATTACGAACAGTTGCGTCTGGCATCATTATAGCAGGTTGCGGGTAATAGTTCAATGGAAAGAAAATAGTAACATTCGCGGGCTCATTTAAAGTTTTGCTCCGCAAAAGGAGCCCCGCTCACACCTGAATCATGTTCTCACGCCGCAAACAGCAAGTGTTTGCGGCTGACCCGTGAACAGTAACGAACTGTTACAAAAAATGTGCAAAAATATGTGTAAAATGTGGAAAACTAATTTTAAATTATGGATAAACATAAAAATAATGTGGAAAAATGTCGCAAAACCTGTGGAAAATCAAAATTAAAATAGGAATGCAGGAATGATATAGAAAAAATGCCGCAGGAAGTTCTCAAAAAAAGAACTTTCTGCGGCAATACTTTTTTAGAATTTGATATTGGCGAACAGTGATCCAAGGGAGGTGGTCAGTTCTTCCGACTCCGGAAGTTCTACGGTTTCCTCGTGGATTTCCTCGGCGGCTACGTCGTCCAGGGCTTTCATGGAAAGACTGAGTTTTCCGTCTTTGATGGCGATGACTTTTACTTTGACTTTATCGCCTACGCTAAGTACAGCCGACGGATGCTTGATACGTTTGGAACTGATCTGGGAGACGTGTACCAGACCGGACAGGCCGTCGCCAAGGTTGACGAAAGCGCCGTAAGGCTGAAGGCTTTCCACAGTCCCTTCGGTGACAAGGCCGACTTCCACATTGGAGATTCTGGCTTTCTTTTCCTCGTCGGCTTTTGCCCGCAGCAGTTCTCTGGCGGAGAGGATCAGACGTTTCTTTGCTTCGTCGGTTTCGAAAACCTGTACCTGCAGAGGTTTATTGAGATATTCGTTCAGATCCTCCACATAGGACAGAGAAAGCTTGGAGGCGGGGATGAATCCGCGGATGCCCTCCACATAGGCAACGACGCCTGCGTTGACGATTCCTTTGACGGTAACATCCAGAACGGTTCCTTCCTCTCTGTACTGGTTCAGCTTCTGCCATGCCAGAACGTCGTTGGCCTCAACCTTTGAGAGCAGGATGTTTCCATGGCCGTCGTCGGTGCGGACTACGGTCGCCTGTACCTCATCGCCCACCTGTACCTGGTTTTTCAGGGAAAAGCCTGGTTCACGGCTGTAGTCCCCGGCTTTGATGATGCCTTCGGCATAGTATCTGAGGTCCAGCGTTACCTCTGTTTCGTCCACGGAAATGACGGTTCCGGTGAGGATATCGCCTTCCTCGATTTTTTTGAACGACGCTTCCAGTTCGGCGGAATAGTCGTCCATGGTCAGTTTTTCATCAGACATTTTAAACACCTCATTCCATATTTTGTGAAATCTGCATTTATCATATCATATTATTTTTTCTTTGACCATACTGGAAAATAATGATAAGATGGAAAACAGAAAGAATAGGTAATCGTTCAGCCAGGTCTGCGCATTTACTGCGCAGACCGTATGAAAACGTAACGCTTGCGGGCATCCGGCCCATCGCGAAGCGATTTTCAATGGCCGGATGCCGTAACGATTCAGCTGGCTGAATCGTTACAAGAATGGGTAACCGTTCAGCCAGGTCTGCGCATTTACTGCGCAGACCGTATGAAAACGTAACGCCTGCGGGCATCCGGCCCATCGCGAAGCGATTTTCAATGGCCGGATGCCGTAACGATTCAGCTGGCTGAAGATTACACGCTTCACGATGCACATCGTCTGTTTGAGGAGGATTGTTTATGAGAGCAAATTCAAGGATATATGTGATCGGGCATAAGAATCCTGATACGGATTCTATTTGTTCCGCGATCGCTTATGCGGATATAAAAAACCGCTCGGAAAAAGGTACTTTTGTGGCAAAACGGGCGGGGCAGATCAACGAGGAGACAGAGTATGTGCTCAATCGTTTTCGCGTGCGCGCGCCGGGATATCTGCCCAACGCGGGAACCCAGGTAAAGGAAATTGAGATCCATGAGGTGCCGGGAGTGCGCGGCTCCATTTCGGTAAAGAAAGCATGGGAGCTGATGAACAATAACAACGTGGTGACGCTTCCGATCACCTCGGAGCAGAACACGCTTCAGGGCCTGATCACGGTTGGCGATATTGCCAATTCTTATATGGATGCCTATGACAGCCGGGTAATGTCCGCGGCAAGGACCCAGTACCGGAGCATTGCGGAGACGCTGGACGGCACGGTGCTGGTAGGAAATGAACATGGATATTTTGTCAAGGGAAAGGTCGTGATCGGAACGTTCCATCCGGATATGATGGAGGATTATATCGAGAGTGACGACCTGGTGATCCTTGGGAACCGGGCGGAGGACCAGCTCTGCGCCATCGAGATGAACGCCAGCTGTATCATTGTCGGACTTGGCGCAAAGGTTTCCCAGACAATACAGAAACTGGCGCAGGAGAAAAGCTGCGTGATCATCAGCACGCCTCACGATACCTATACCATTGCCCGGCTGATCAATCAGAGTATTCCCATCAAATATCTGATGAAAAAGCATAATCTGATCACCTTTTCCACCGAGGATTTTCTCGATGAGATTAAAGAGGTGATGAAGACCCAGCGGCACAGAGACTTCCCGATCCTGGACAAAAAGGGAAAATATGTGGGTACCATTTCGCGCCGGAACCTGATCGGCGGAAGCCGGAAACGGCTGATCCTGGTGGACCACAATGAGGAATCCCAGGCGGTGGACAATATCAACGAGGCGGAGGTGCTGGAGATTATCGATCATCACAGACTTGGCTCTCTGGAGACCATGGCTCCTGTTTATTTCAGAAATCAGCCGGTGGGATGCACGGCTACGATCATGTATCAGATTTATCAGGAGCGACAGCTGGAGATTCCCAAAAATATTGCGGGACTTCTCTGCGCGGCAATCATTTCCGACACGCTGATGTTCCGTTCTCCTACCTGTACGCCGGTGGACCGGGCAGCGGCTGAGGCGCTGGCACAAATTGCGGAAATTGATATTCCGAAGTTTGCGTCGGAGATGTTCCGGGCGGGCAGCAACCTGAAAGACAAAACGCCGGCGGAGATCTTCCATCAGGATTTCAAGAAGTTTATTATTGAGGACGTGACCTTTGGCGTGGGACAGATCAATTCCATGGACGCGGAGGAGCTGAAGAAGATCAAAGTCAGCCTTCTGCCGAATATGCAGAACGAGTGTGGAAAGCATGGAATCCAGATGGTATTTTTCATGCTGACGAATATCATCGAGGAGTCCACGGAGCTTCTGTACTACGGCAGCGGCGCCAGGGAATTGATCGCGCGGGCCTTCGGCAAGGAGGTTCCGGAGGACAGCTGCGTGCTGGAAAACGTGGTGTCCAGGAAAAAACAGCTGATTCCGGCGTTTATGATGGCGTTGCAGAATCAGGAGTAGGAGAGAATCATTGGGAAAACAAGTTTGGAAACCGGGAAATATGCTGTATCCTTTGCCGGCTGTGATGGTCAGTTGTCAGAGAGGAGAGGAAAAACCGAACATTATTACCGTGGCCTGGGTCGGAACTGTATGTTCCGACCCGGCGATGGTGTCTGTGTCCATACGGCCGCAGCGGTACTCCTATGATATCATCAAAGAGTCGGGGGAGTTTGTGATCAATCTGACCACGGAAGCGCTGGCCAGAGCCACCGATTACTGTGGGGTGCGCTCGGGGAGGAACGTGGACAAATTTCAGGAGATGAATCTGACGCCGTGCCCGTCCCGGTATGTAAAAGCGCCGGGAATTATGGAGAGTCCTGTGAATATCGAGTGCAGGGTGAAGGAGATTCTTCCGCTTGGCAGCCACGATATGTTTCTGGCAGAGGTGGTGGGCGTGACAGTGGACGAGGAGACGCTGGATGAGAATGGAAAGTTTCTTCTGAATGAGACGGGACTGCTGGCGTATTCTCACGGAGAATACTTTATACTTGGAAAGCGCGTGGGAAGCTTTGGATACTCGGTAAGAAAGAAGGACAGCGGGAAGAAAAAACGGAATCAGACAGGAAAAACACGGACTGGAAAGACGCAGACAGGAAATAAGAAGAGAGAGAAGATAAATAAGCAAAGAGAGAAAAGACCTGGAGCAGGCAGGAGCAGGAAGTGAGTTTCAGACACGCTTTAAAACTATAGCACACGTTTGTTTTTGGGAACCTTCAGATACAAATTTGGGAGTTGTATCAGTCAAAATATGCAGTTATCAGCGGAAAATCCATGAAAAATCATAAAAAAGTGAAAGTTTTTCCGTATCGACTTGCATTTACCGGATATTTTATGCTATAATGTTCGACGAACGACGGGGTTCCGATCAGGCGATATACGGCAGGGAAACCGAGCCGTATATTTTTTATTGTTAAAAGTATAGAGAAATCTCAAAAGAGAGATTTTTTTATGAAAATGGACGGAACTGCGTGAAAAGACGAAATCAGATCAAGGAGGAATACAGTCATGTCATATGTAGATGAGGTCATTGCATCGGTGATTGAGAAAAACCCGGCGGAACCGGAATTCCATCAGGCGGTGAGAGAGGTTCTGGAATCTCTTCGCCCGGTGATCGACAAGAACGAGGAGAAGTACAGAAAAGAAGCGCTTCTCGAGCGTCTGGTTGAGCCGGAGCGCCAGTTTAAGTTCCGTGTGCCGTGGGTGGACGACAAGGGACAGGTTCGTGTGAACACCGGTTACCGTGTGCAGTTTAACAGTGCGATCGGACCGTACAAAGGAGGCCTGCGCCTGCATCCGTCCGTAAACCTTGGTATCATTAAGTTTTTGGGATTTGAGCAGATCTTCAAAAACTCTCTGACCGGTCTGCCCATCGGCGGCGGCAAGGGCGGTTCTGACTTTGACCCGAAGGGCAAATCTGACCGCGAGATTATGGCCTTCTGCCAGAGCTTTATGACTGAACTGTGTAAATATATCGGCGCGGACACAGACGTACCGGCCGGCGATATCGGAACAGGAGCAAGAGAGATCGGATATATGTTCGGACAGTATAAGAGAATCCGCGGCGTATACGAAGGCGTTCTGACCGGCAAGGGCTTAAGCTACGGCGGTTCTCTGGCGAGAACGGAGGCGACAGGCTACGGTCTTCTGTACCTGACCCAGGAACTTCTGAAGCTGAACGGCATCGACATTGCAGGAAAGACCGCGGTGGTATCCGGTTCCGGAAACGTTGCGATCTATGCCATTGAGAAAGCACAGCAGCTGGGCGTGAAAGTTCTGACCTGCTCAGACTCCACAGGCTGGGTATACGATCCGGATGGAATCGACGTTGCGGCCCTGAAGGAGATCAAAGAAGTAAACCGCGCTCGTCTGACCGAGTACAAGAACTATCGTCCGAATTCCGAGTATCATGAGGGAAGAGGCGTATGGGCAGTGAAGGCAGACCTGGCTTTGCCGTGCGCGACACAGAACGAGCTGAATCTGGACGACGCGAAAGCGCTGGTAGAAAACGGCACGATTGCTGTCTGCGAGGGCGCCAATATGCCTACAACGCTGGAGGCAACCAAATATCTGCAGGAGAACAAAGTCATCTTTGCTCCTGGAAAAGCTGCAAATGCAGGCGGCGTGGCTACTTCCGCGCTGGAGATGTCTCAGAACTCCGAGCGTCTTAGCTGGAGCTTTGAGGAAGTTGACGCGAAGCTGCAGAGCATTATGGTCAATATTACCCACAACATGGACGAGGCTGCAAAACGCTACGGCCATGAAGGCGATTATGTAATGGGCGCCAACATTGCCGGATTTGAGAAAGTGGTAGACGCAATGCTTGCACAGGGCGTTTGTTGATCGGGCGGAAACGCTGAATCTTATAAAGGATAGAAAGTCCCATTGGATGGGATAAGAGCGCTGGTTCAGGAAGGCTTGAGGTATTTCTGAACCAGCGCTTTTCAGGTTTTAAGTAATATTGGCTATGAATAGCAGCACCCGTTTCGTTCGTCGTTTCATGCGTTTCATGCGTACCGAGACTGGAAATTTCCCGGGACTTGCGCAAAAAGAAAAATAATGGTATACTGTTTCTGTTGATTGAACGAATCAAACGCTACGAACGATAAGACAGCCAGGCGGGGTTGCCAGTTGGCAATCCCGTTTTTGCGTGAAAGGTCATAGAACCATGAACAAAGAAAACATCATTTTGATAGGAATGCCGGGGGCCGGAAAAAGCAGTATCGGCGTAATTCTGGCCAAGGCTTTGGGATATGAATTTCTGGACACGGATCTGGTGATCCAGGCGAGAGAAGGCTGCCTGCTCTGCGAGATCATCGCGAAGGAAGGCGAGCAGCGTTTTCTTGAAATAGAAAATGAAGTAAACGCGGCGGTTGACGCGAAAAAGTGTGTCATTGCGCCTGGCGGAAGTGTAATCTATGGTATAGAGGCGATGGAGCATTTTCGGGAGATTGGGACAATCGTGTATCTGAAGCTTCCGTATGAGGACCTGAAAAGGCGGCTTGGAAACCTGAAAGGCCGCGGTGTTGTGCTGAAGGAAGGGCAGACGCTGAGGGAACTGTACGACGAGAGAACTCAGCTGTATGAGAAATATGCCGACGTGACGATCAGTGAAAAAGACAGAGATATTGAGGCTACTTTACAGGCGATCCTTGATGAACTGAACATGTGCGGCAGTTCGGCCGGATGCGGTAACTAATCCGCTGGCTGAATCGTTACCCATCATTTGTTACTGTTCACTCGTGCCTCGCAAACAGTAACGTGAACAGTAACGGTCATTCCATGGACGTGTGAATTAAATCTTAAATTTTATTTACAAATTATTAGAATTGAGTTAAGATAAAACAAAGGCTATGAAAAATGGACGGACGAAAATTGACGGCAGCTGGCTTTGAGATATCATGAGGGAATATAGAATATAGAAAATTATGAGGTGGACTTATGGAACAGTATGTCATCAGAGGTGGAAATCCTCTTGTAGGCGAAGTGGAAATTGGGGGAGCCAAAAACGCAGCGCTTGCAATCCTTACAGCGGCGATCATGACAGACGAAACAGTTGTGATCGAAAATCTTCCGGATGTCAGCGACATCAACGTGCTTCTTGAAGCTATTGCTGAGATCGGAGCTACCATAGAAAGAGTAGATCGTCATACAGTGCGCATCAACGCGTCCACCATAGGCGATTTAAGCGTAGACTACGAATATATCAAAAAAATCAGAGCGTCCTATTATCTTCTGGGAGCGCTTCTGGGCAAATATAAACGGGCGGAGGTACCGCTTCCGGGAGGCTGCAACATTGGAAGCCGTCCCATCGACCAGCATATCAAAGGGTTCCGTGCGCTGGGCGCCAAGGTGGAGATCAAGCACGGCGCAATCATGGCGTCGGCGTCTGAGCTGCGGGGAACGCATATTTTCCTGGACGTAGTGTCCGTGGGCGCGACGATCAATATTATGATGGCGGCGGCCATGGCCAAGGGAAACACGATCATTGAAAACGTGGCCAAGGAGCCTCATGTGGTAGATGTGGCGAACTTCCTGAACAGCATGGGAGCCAATATCAAGGGAGCTGGAACGGATGTCATTCGTATTAAAGGTGTGGAGACACTCCACAGCACGACGTATTCTGTTGTACCGGATATGATCGAGGCTGGAACTTATATGTTTGCTGCCGCGGCGACCAAGGGAGACGTACTTGTGAAGAATGTGATTCCCAAGCATCTGGAGGCAACTACCGCAAAGCTGGAAGAAATCGGCTGCGACGTGGAGGAGTTTGACGACGCAATCCGTGTCAGCGCCAGCAAACGTCTGGGCCGTACGCATGTGAAGACGCAGCCGTATCCCGGTTATCCTACCGATATGCAGCCGCAGATCGCGGTGACACTGGCTCTGGCAAACGGTACCAGCATTGTGACGGAGAGTATTTTTGAGAACCGATTTAAATATGCAGATGAGCTGACACGTATGGGCGCAAGCGTGAAAGTAGAGGGAAACACGGCGATCATCGACGGTGTGGAGGGCCTTACCGGAGCGCGTATTTCCGCGCCGGATTTAAGGGCCGGAGCGGCTCTTGTGATCGCGGGACTGGCCGCCGAGGGAATTACGATCATAGACGATATTGTCTATATTCAAAGAGGTTACGAGGACTTTGAAGGAAAGCTGCGCGGACTGGGCGCGGAGATCCAGAGAGTCACCAGTGAGCGTGAGATTCAGAAATTCAAACTGCAGATTGGATGAAAAAGGTCTTGCTGAAAATTTGCCCCAAAATCAGAAGGGATGGATGTCTTCTGGTTTTGGGGCAAATTTTTTGGAATTTTCATTATACGGTCTGTGCAGTAAATGCACAGACCTGGCTGGACAGTTACGGCAAGACATTTATATACGCTTTGGGAAAAACCGGTTCTCTTGCGGTTATGCCGTTTCTCTGTTATAATAAACAGGAAATTTTGTAACAGTTTTATACAGTTTGTTTGTGACAGAGAGACGGGGCATTGGCATGGAAAAAAGAGTAAAAACACGTTCGCTGAAACAGATTTTTCTTGGTATTTTTATTTTAAGTGTATCACTGTGCCTTATTTTAATTGCTTTTGTCACAAATTTCTCGATTCGCCTGATGCATGAATCAAGGGCGAAAACATCTTTGACGGCGACGCTGCGGGATATCAGCGCCAGTCTGGATTCCCAGTATAATGCGCTGCTTCAGATTTCTCAGAACGCGGTGTCGGCCGGTCTGATCGGAAAAAAATATGACGAGTATCTGACGTCGGAAAACCAGTATGACAAAATAATAGAATACAGGGAGTTTTATGAAAGTCTGAATATCGCGATCTGGGGAGAAAGCGATATTCTTCTTGCAGCATATGTCCAGCCAGGATTGACCAGCAGTCTGGCGGACAAAGTCATTTTTTCTAATTTCAATGTCTCTAAATCATTTGCTCCGGAACAGCTGGAACAGCTTCTGGATACCGGAGAAATTATTTTTCAGCCGATTCATTTCACTTATAACAGTGTGCTGGACAAGGCAGTCGTATCGATCATGCGGCCTACGGAGTTCAGCAATGGACAGGAGGCGATCGTCTATCTTGAAGCGCGTTCCAATGAGACCGTGTCTTTGGAGGAGAGGACGAGACTGGAGCAGACCTCCTACGTTTTTCTGCAGCTGGACGAGGATTTTCGGGTCAGATACAGCGATTCGGGCCAGTTTGACATTGGCACCAGGGTATCCATGGATTCCGAGGGAATGGTCCGGGCAGAGGATTATATCGGAACCATGGTGAAAAGCAAATATGGCTTCTATAATGTTCTTCTGATGCCGCTCAATGATTATCGGTATGAGACGAACCAGTGGATGTTCGGGATTTTTCTGGTTATTTTTGTGTCCTTTGCGATTCTGGCGATCGTCTCGATCTCGCAGATCTGGCTGATTTCCCATCCGCTGAAGGTTCTGGAACGCGATATGGGAAATCTGGGAAACGGTGACTTTTCTCCCTCGGCCTATGGGACGAACCTGAGTGAATTTAACCGACTGTTTGAGGCGTTCAATACCATGAAACTGCAGATTCATTCCCTTTTGGAGGAACGGCAGAGGCAGGAGAAAGAGAAAGCCAGGCTGGAACTGGATAAGCTGATGTATCAGATCAATCCTCATTTTCTCATGAACGCGCTGAATTCCGTGCACTGGATGGCGGTTTCCAGCAAGCAGAAGGAGATTGATCTTTATGTGCAGCGTCTCAGTTATATTCTGGCGTATTCCCTTGGAAAGACGGAATACAGGACCACGCTGCGCACGGAGCTGAAGTATCTGGAAAATTACCTGAACCTGCAGCAGTGTACTTATGATTTTCAGTGTATCTGGCAGGTGGAGGAAGGACCGTGGCTGGATCAGCCATGCGCCCGGTTTATTCTGCAGCCGATCGCGGAGAATGCGGTGTGCCATAACATGAACGAATTTGGACACCTGTGGATTCAGGTGTCCGCACAGGATGAGACGGTACATATTGTTCTCAGGGACGATGGGAAGGGATTTGTGTCCTCGCATACAGAACAGAGAACGGAAAAGGAGCAGGGCGGCAGGGGAATCGGCCTGAGGTATGTAAAAATGTCGCTGGATTCTTTTTATGGAAACCGGGCGGTCCTCAGTATAAACAGCAAAACGGGAGAGGGAACAGAGGTTTCTATCGCGCTTCCCAGGGAGATGTGACATGTATCGGGTACTGATTGTAGATGATGATAAGCTTGCGAGAAAAGGATTGATTTCTATTGTTCCGTGGGAAGACTGCGGGTTTACAGTGGCAGGAGATGTGGCAAACGGCGCGCTGGCGCTGGATTTTGTGGAACAGCATCCGGTGGACCTTGTGGTGGTGGACCTGACTATGCCTGTGCTGTCTGGTTTGGATTTTATCCGGGAGTGCAGGGCAAGGAGCCTGAAGCTGGAATTTATTGTGCTCAGCGCTCATGAAAGCTTCGATTATGTGCAGAAAGCGCTGCGGCTGGGGGTGCTGGATTATATTTCCAAGCTTCAGATGGAGCAGGAGGACTGTGCGGAGATTTTCCGGCGCGCGGCGAAACATCTGGATTGTGTAAAAAAAGAAGAAAAAAACGTGATTTTGGAACTGCAGGCTGCGGCGGAGACATATGGGGAAAGTCCGGGGATGGATGAAATTTGCGGGAAGATCGACCGGCTGTCCTGGGTATATAACAGAGAGGAGCTGGAAACACTGATCTGGGAAGCAAAACGTGCAGCGGCGGATGCTTCCTCCAGATACCGGATCATGTTCCGGATGCTCCATGTTGTCTGTCAGGTGTTTCCCGCCGTGCTTTCCGAGAAAGATTATCCATATACATCCGGTGGGATGGAGTGGATGCGGAAAATCCGTGACGACCTCTGGAAGACGATGGAAGGACAGCAGCAGAGCGCTTCCATGGAAGGATCAATGCTGAAGGCAGTGATTTTTATGGTCAGTCATTTGGACTCTCCGGAGCTGAAGGCAGAGTCGGCGGCGGATTTTATCGGTATGTCCAGAAGTTATTTTTCGGTGAGCTTTAAAAAGTATACGGGATATTCGGTGAACAGCTTTATCCGAAAGGAGAGGGTGGAACTGGCAAAGCGCATTGTGAAGGAAAAACCCAGGATTTCCACTGGCGAAGCGGCGTTTCTGACAGGATATCACGATGAAAAGTATTTTGCCAAAGTCTTTCAGCAAAGGGAAGGCGTCAGTTTTTCCGAATATAAAAAACGGGTGCTGCAGGAAATGAAAAACATAACGTAACAGTTCAGCCAGGTTTGCGCATTTACTGCGCAGACCGTATAAAAACGTAGTTACAACATAACAGTTTAATGTAGATAAAGCCGTAGACATTTGTGCTATATATGCAAAACAAATGTCTACGGTTTTTGGTTTGTGTGCAAATGTTCTCTAAATATGCAACATCAGACGGTGTAATTTGTTTAAAATATATAATACTATAACTATAACAACATGAACATTGAATTTGCAAATTCAAAAATACAAAAATTCAGTGACAATCCCGTTAGCTGAATTATCACAAACAAGATTTAAGGAGGAAGAAAATGAAAGCTAAAAAATGTATGGCATTGTTGCTTGCGGCATCGCTTACCGCGTCGTTGTTTTCCGCCTGTGGAAAGACGGACAATGGTTCAACTTCAGCAAACAGCGGTTCAGACAGCACTTCGGCGGAATCGGCAGGATCGGATAAAGAGAACACGAACGATGGAGGAGACCCGGCGTTTCAGAAATTTCCGGAGGTGGTTGAGGTTCATATCGGACAGGGCGTCAGCACAACCGATTCCCTGCCGGAAGGTCTGAGCGTTGAGAACAATCAGTATACGGATTATCTGCTGGAAAACTTTAATATCAAGGTCGTTGTGGACTGGACGGCGGCGTCAGGAAACGATTATAACCAGAAAGTGGCGCTGTGTATCGCCAGCAATACCCTTCCAGACGCGATGACTGTTTCCAGAGAATATATGATAAAGGCTGCCAATGCGGGACAGCTGTACGATATCACAGATTTGTTCCAGGAAATGCAGTCGGATCAGGTAAAAGAGGTTATGGATTCCACCGGAGGACAGGCAATTGAGGAATCCAGCGTAAACGGCAGACAATACGCGATTCCGGCGGTGGAAGTGGAGACAGCAGGCGTTCAGGTCATCAACATACGTCAGGATTGGCTGGAGGAATACGGACTGGAAGCTCCGAAAACACTGGAGGATGTGGAAAATATCGCAAAGGTTTTTGCTGAGAAAAAACCTGCCGGAGAGGATACAGTACCCATTGCGGGACCGGACAAGAGTACCAACAGTTATACGAATTTCCTGCAGACAGGTACGACCACCTGTGGATTTGACGCCGTGTTTTCGGCAAACGATGCGTATCCGGGGATTTTCCTGAAGGATGAAGATGGAACGATTACCTATGGAACAAATTCAGACGAAACCCGGAAAACACTGGAACTTCTGGCAGATTGGTATGACAAAGGATATATCGACCCGGAGATGGGTACCAGAGATTCTTCTATTGAGCTGATCAATTCCGGAAAAGTAGGTATGTTTTTCGGCGCATGGTGGATGATCGGATACGGTATCGGAGACGCTTACAGAAACGAGCCGGATGCTAACTGGCAGTCTTATCCGATTTTGACGGATGATAGTAAGTGGAACGTAAAGCTTGGTTCGGCTACGACAGGATACTGTGTCATCAACAAAAATGTTTCCGAGGATGTGGCGAAAGCGATCATCATTATGGCAAATGTGCTTCTTAGGGATGAGAGCAAATTTGACGTTTCCGAGCAGCCTTTGAGCTACTGGCCGGTGCGCACACTGATGGCTCCGGCGGATGAGTGTGAGTATACTTATCACGAGCTGATCAAGGTTCTGGACGGAACTGCTTCAGTGGAGGATTATCAGGGTGTATCTACAGCGTACAAGCTTCTTTCCAACGATGTGGAGGTTGTGAAGGACACAATTCCGGGATATGAGACAGGAAAACAACTGTCCATCAGTGATTTCAGCACAGAAAATTTTGGAAACTTCCAGCGTATGTATTCTCTGATGATCGGGGACAGACCTTACGCGACGACTCCGGTAGAAAAGGAAGTAAGAAGCTGTATTTTCAACCAGACAGAGACCATGGAGAAAAAATGGGCGAACCTGTGGTCTATGGAGAACGAGATGGTCATGAAGATTATTACCGGAAAATCCGATATCAGCGCCTATGACGAATTTGTTGAGAACTGGATGAACGAAGGCGGAAGCGATATTCTGGAGGAAGTTGCGCAGGCACAGTAATAGGAACACATTCCCCGTAAAGAGAAGGGTGCAGATTTCGGGAATGAATTTTCAAATAAGCTCTGGCAGCCGCCGGCGGCAAAGTACAGGTCCGCCGGCGGCCACAGCCGTATAATGACATAACAGTTCCGCTGGCTGAATCGCTACATAATGACCGCAAACGTTGGCAGCTGTTTATATGGCGGAAGAGCAGCAAAACGGTAACTGTTTGGCTGCACGGAATGGTTATGCCAAAAGTTCAGCGCAGCCAAATGGCTGCGTGTAATAAAAAATAAGGGAGGATAGCCTATGAAGACGGCAGTTATGAAAACACGTCCGTTCGCAAAAAAAAGAACGTCCAGAACGTTTTTTCACTATAATCTCATGGTGGGAATCGGACTGCTGTGGCTGATTTTTTTTAACATTGTACCCATGTTCGGTATCATCATCGCCTTTGAGGATTACAACCCGATCCAGGGGCTTTGGGGTTCTGAGTTTGTGGGACTGGAACACTTCGAATATCTGTTTTCCATGAGCGACAGCCGGAGGGTGATCGTCAATACTCTGGTGATCGCAGTGTCGAAGCTGATCCTGAACATCATTGTCCCTCTGGCTTTTGCGCTGCTGCTCAACGAAGTGCGGCAGCTGAGATTCAAGAAATTTGTCCAGACCATCGTATATCTCCCACACTTTCTGTCCTGGGTCATTCTGGCCAGCGTGCTTCTGGAGATTTTCGGATACCGGGGCGTTTTTAATGCACTTCTTTCTGTATTTGGCGTGGAGGGAAAAATCTGGTTTTCCGAGGAAAGCTGTTTCCGCCAGCTGGTAATCTTCTCCGATGTGTGGAAGGAGTTTGGATTCAATGCAGTCATCTATCTGGCTGCCCTGACCGGGATCAGTCCGGATCTGTACGAGGCGGCGGCTATCGACGGCTGCGGGCGGCTGAAGGCTGTATGGCACATTACCCTGCCGGGAATCGCCAGCACCATCGTCGTTATGGCGATTCTGGGACTTGGAAACGTGCTGAACGCAGGCTTTGACCAGATTTTCAACCTGTACAGTCCGCTGGTGTATTCCACCGGAGACATTCTGGATACCTGGGTATACCGTATGGGACTTTTGAACGTACAGTTCTCCCTGGCCACAGCAGCGGGACTGTTTAAGTCGGCAATCAGCTTTCTTCTGATCGTCATATCCTACGTCGTCGCGTACAAAGCGGCGGACTACAGAATCTTCTGAGAAAGGAGCGCACACAGACATGATCCAAGGCAAAACATTGGGAAACAGGATTTTCCGCATATTCAACACCATACTCATGCTCATACTGACACTCAGCTGCCTTTATCCGCTGTGGTACACCTTCTGTCTGTCCATCTCCGACAAAGCGGCAGCCAACTCCGGCATGGTCACGCTGTATCCCATCGGATTCTCACTGGCATCCTACCAGGAGATCATGGGCGACCTGCAGTTTTTCAGATCCTTCCTGATATCCGCCGAGAGAACCGTATTGGGCACACTGGTCACGATCCTGATACTGGCGATCTTCGCGTACCCACTGTCCCGTCCGTCCAGCGAATACCGGCCGAAAAACGTACTTATGTGGCTGGTAGTCTTCTGTATGCTGTTCAACGGAGGCACCATCCCCTGGTACATCACCATGGTAAACTACGGCCTGATCGACAGCATGGCAGGCCTGATCCTGTGCGGAGGCGTACCGGTATTCAACCTGATCCTGCTGATCAACTTCTACCGCGGACTGCCAAGAGAACTGCTGGAAGCCGCCCAGATAGACGGCGCAGGCGTATGGACCATCCTGTTCCGGGTAGTGATTCCCTGTTCCGTCCCAATCCTGGCGACCCTGGTTCTGTTCACCAGCGTAGGCTACTGGAACGAATACTTCCAGGGACTTGTACTCTCCAGCAACGAGTCCCACTACCCCCTGCAGACCTACATAAAACAAATGGTTGTCAACATCCAGACCACCAATCTGTCCATGGACCAGATCGAAAAAATGGACAAACTATCCAACAAATCCCTGAACGCCGCCAAAGTCTTCATCGCCATGATCCCCATGCTGGTCGTATACCCCTTCCTGCAAAAATACTTCATCACCGGAATCATGCTCGGCGCGGTCAAGGAATAAAAACATACAAGAAAACATACAGGAAAGAAAAAATAATATCCCCAAACAAATATCCCGCAAAGTGTGGCATATAGATTACAAAAAACAAATTATCAAACCCGCGCCAGTACCCCATGTCTCTTAAATTGTCGCATCCATACTCTGTCGCACCCTCAAACTGTCGCGTCCCCAATATGTCGCGCCCGCAACCCGTCCCGCCCAAACGTGAAGCACAGGCCGGAGGGGAGCGGCGCGGGGAGCCGGGGGGCGAGGGGATGCACAATTTGACTTCTTGCGACTGCAGGCGGACACGCGGGGCGTTGTGTCCGGCCCGCCTGCCGCCCGATAGAATACACACGCCCTCCACGGGACGAACACAACGCCCCGCGTGTCCGCCTGCCGGAGTGAGAAGCCAAATGTGCATCCCCTCGCCCACCGCTCCCCGCGCCGCTCCCCTCCGGCCGTCCGCCTTCACCCTTTCAAAAGCAATAATTAGTGAGAAGATAGCAAAAAACAAGTTGTATCTAAACGCAACAAGTTATATGATAAGTTCGTTAAAAAAAGAACGAACGATGCGAAAGGAGTCTCATATGAGCGAATCAACAACTTGTCTCGAGAAGCAGCCATTATCGGATGAACTGCTGCAGAAGATGGACGCTTACTGGCGCGCGGCAAACTACCTGTCTGCCGGCCAGCTGTATCTGTTAGATAATCCGCTGCTGCGCGAGCCGCTGACCATGGACCATGTAAAGAAAAAAATTGTAGGACACTGGGGAACAGTTCCGGGACAGAACTTTGTCTGGACCCACTGCAACCGTGTGATCAAACGCTATGATCTGGATATGATCTACATTTCCGGTCCGGGACATGGCGGAAACTTCCAGATCGCCAACACTTATCTGGAAGGCTCCTACAGTGAAGTATATCCGAACATCAGCCAGGACGCGGAAGGCATGAAGAAAATGTTCAAGCAGTTCTCTTTCCCCTGCGGAGTTCCGAGCCACTGTGCGCCGGAGACACCGGGTTCCATCAATGAGGGCGGCGAGCTTGGATATTCCATCGCTCATGCATTCGGCGCTGTGTTTGATAATCCGGAGCTGATCGCTGTGGCAGTTGTTGGTGACGGTGAATCTGAGACTGGCCCGCTGGCTACCTCCTGGCATTCCAATAAATTCCTGAATCCGGTCAGCGACGGAGCGGTTCTGCCGATCCTTGACCTGAACGGATATAAGATCAGCAATCCGACCATCTTCTCCCGTATTTCCCATGAAGAAGTTGAGTCCTTCTTCAAAGGCTGCGGATGGAAACCGTATTTCGTAGAGGGCGACGACCCGATGACCATGCACCGTAAGATGGCGGAGACCATGGACACTGTGATCGAGGAGATCAAAGCGATCCAGAAAAACGCAAGAGAGAACAACGATCCGGAGAGACCGGTATGGCCGATGATCGTACTGCGCACACCGAAGGGATGGACTGGCCCGAAGGTTGTGGACGGACAGCAGATCGAGGGTACCTTCCGTGCGCATCAGGTTCCGATGACCATGGAAAAACCGGTACACTTAGAGCAGCTGAAGGAGTGGATGGAAAGCTACCGTCCGGAAGAGCTGTTCGACGAGAACGGACGTCTGAATCCGGAAATCGCAGAGCTGACCCCGAAGGGAAATGCCCGCATGGGCGCGAACCCGCACGCAAACGGTGGTCTGCTGCTGAAGGACCTGCGCCTGCCGGATTTCCGCGACTATGGAATCGAAGTAGAAGCAGGAAAGACAAAAGCACAGGATATGATCGAGCTTGGCGGATATGTGCGTGACATCTTCCGTCTGAACGAGGAAAATAAAAACTTCCGTATCTTTGGACCGGATGAGTCTATGTCCAACCGTCTGTACCGCGCGTTTGAGGCGACCAACCGCGACTGGAACGCAGGTCTTGTGGAGAACGACGACTGCCTGGCAAGAGACGGACGTATCATGGACGGTATGCTGAGCGAGCATATGTGCGAGGGATGGCTGGAAGGCTACCTGCTGACCGGACGTCATGGATTCTTCGCAAGCTACGAAGCGTTCATCCGTATCGTAGACTCCATGGCAGCACAGCACGCGAAGTGGCTGAAGGTCTGCAACCAGCTTTCCTGGAGACAGCCGATCGCGTCCCTGAACTTCATCCTGACTTCCAACGTATGGCAGCAGGACCACAACGGATTTACCCATCAGGATCCGGGATTCCTGGATCACATTGCCAATAAGAAAGCAGATGTTGTCCGCATGTATCTTCCGCCGGATACCAACTGTCTGCTGTCCTGCTTTGATCACTGCATCAAGAGCAAGAACTATGTAAACGCAATCGTAGCGTCCAAGCATCCGAGCATCCAGTGGCTGACCATGGAGCAGGCGGTAAAACACTGCACACAGGGTATCAGCATCTGGGATTGGGCAAGCAACGACGCCGGCGAGGAGCCGGATGTTGTACTGGCAGCCTGCGGCGATACGCCGACACTGGAGGTTATGGCAGCAGTTACCATTCTGCGTGAGGAAATGCCGCAGCTGAAGATCCGTGTGATCAACGTTGTCGACCTGTTCAAACTGGAGTCCGACCACAAACATCCGCACGGACTGAGCGACCGCGAGTACGACGCTCTGTTTACAAAGGATAAACCGGTGATCTTCGCATTCCACGGATATCCGACGCTGATCCACGAGCTGACCTACGAGCGTCACAACCGCAACCTGTCCGTTCACGGATATCAGGAGGAAGGTACGATCACAACTCCGTTCGACATGCGTGTACAGAACGAGATCGACCGCTTCAACCTGGTAAAAGATGTTATCATGCACCTGCCGCAGCTGGGCAACAAGGGCGCTCATCTGATCCAGAAGATGAACGACAAGCTGATCGAGCACAAACAGTATATTGCAGAGTACGGCCAGGATCTGGAAGAAGTACGCAACTGGGAGTGGCACGTTCCGGAAAATAAATAAAAAGCAAGTCTTTTATCTTATTACAACAGTCATCATACACAGGGGAACCGCGCTTCCGTTCGGAAGCGCGGTTCCTTTTTGTGGGCAATGTCCAGGGACGATCAGTTTTCCTGTTTTGTGTATCTTCGGTAAACGTCTTCGTCGCTGAGTTCAAACTTTTCCTGCTTCAAAATGTCACAGATTTTCTGAACCACGGGAAGTTCTTCCTCGAGCAATTCAGAAATTTCTTCTGGTTCAAATCCACGGTGCAGTTTTTTGCGGATCAAAGAGATTAATTTTATCAATTCTCCTTTCCGTTCGCCGTCTGCAACCAGCATTTCGCCTAATAATGTCATAGCAAATTTCTCCTTTACATGTTCAAGTGAGTCTCCATTCAGCAGCTTTACCGCAAGCGCGTACAGGATTGTTTCCATTTTCCGGCGGGTTTGCTTTTCAATATCCGCCTCCTCACAGCGCAGCAGATCCAATCCGCGGTCGATCCTGTCGGATATGGAACTTTCTCCGGACATCAGCGGTGTGAGCAGAAGGGGGATCAGGCGCTTCTGACTGATGCGTTTTCCTTTTGCTCTGCGTTTCTCCAGCAGCCGGATGATTTTATCCCCAATTTTTTTCAACGTATGATAAAGTAATCCGAAAGTTTTTATAACCCGCTATTAATAATCAACTGCTACTTTATACTAATTGTAAGTCTTTGATTAAGTGCTCTAATGCGGGCAAATAGTATTTTTTTAAAATTAAATCAAGACGTTGCCTTTTTTTATTGACCATTTCAAAAAGGTGAAGTGAACACTGAGGATTATATTTTAGACAATCGAAAATATCTGTTACCGCTGTATGCGCAAGATCATTTGTTAATTCGTTTGGCAAATTTTTTTGGCTAAAAGAATTAACCTTATTCATCCACGATTGTTTGTCGAAAGTATCTATGGCACAAAATAATTTACGGTATGTCTCTTCTAGTTTTCCCCAGTTTTGTTTTCTACGACATACATAAATAAGATCTAGTGATTGGTAAAATAAATATCGAAGATCACCTTGACAGATAACGTCAGACTCTTTTGTTGCCATATGTTCGAATAATTCGTTCTCGGAAAATACAACTAATTTCTCCAATAAATCTATATATTCTGGTGCATCACCGCTATAAGCTGATATTAATACTTGATGATGTAAAGCATTTTTGAGTTCTAATTTTTTGATTGACTCTGGGGATGCAAAAATTATATTGAGAACTTTATGACAGTATATCTTCGCTTCTTTTAAAGTTTTCTTTAAAAATCTATAATTTAATTTCTGCCGTAACAATTTAATATAAACCTCTATACAATGGATATATTGTATTGTTTCCTGTTTTGAAAAGACAACTTCTGACCATAAATTTTCATATACACATACCATTTTTTTATATGTTTTCACAGCACCTTCGAAATCCAAGTGATAGGAGCTGCCTAAATCATATGGCTTTCTGGGATTAATCATCTGCATTTCTGCGAGAAACTTCAATTCGGCTAGAAAATCCCATTTTTCATTTATTGTTGAACAGTGAGTTGCCTTTTTATTAACTATGCTTTTCTGTAAAGACAATCCCACAGCAAACTTCCGTTCAACGCCTTGCCCATACCAGTACATATCGCGTAACTTTTTAACTGCATCGGTAACGCCTTCATCACATAAGGCGGCTTTGGTGATTAAATCAACCGCCCGGACATGGTCTATTTCGACTTCGATTCCTAACAAATAAGCCAGTCCAACAAAATATTCATGGTATGGATCTTCTTTATTTTTTTGCAAAGCAGTTCTTGACAAAATATCTTGGACTGCTTGAACTATAGCACGTTGATTTTTCTTTTTGATTGTATCGGGCCACTCTTTGTAAATTTTCTCCATTTCCTGATTGCTTGTTTTAATTAATCTTTGTCCAATGTTTACTGGATATGTTCTCAATTGAGATATGTCTGTCTTTTTCATTTCTACAGCTATTAATGGCTTTTTCAGTAACTTCGATAGCGGATATTCAGCAGTCATAACAAAATTGGGACGTTCGTTTAAGTTAGGAGTTACAACAAAGACTATTAGATCAGCTTGAGAAAGCTGCATTTTTATTGCATCATCGAAATATTCTCCAGGTACTAGATACTCATCGAACCAAATGGAGACATCTCTACAAGAATCATCTTTGTGAATAATTTTCATTAAATTCCAGGCAAATATTCTATCTTTTTTTCGATAACTGAGGAATATCCGCGTTTCAAAAGCTTGTTTTATTTTTTTTATAAGTTCATCATCCAAAAGAATTGCTCTTAATGCTCTTTCTAATTTCTCGTGATAATCTATAGTAGTTAAATCTTTGGTTTTCCTGACAAGACATTGAATATTTCCACATCGAGCGTTAAACTTTTTTATTAATTCCTGATCTTCATTTAACATGATTGGCAATATTGGTATATGTATTTTTAATGCATAATTATAATCTTCCCAAACTGGACTTTCATCAGTAAATAGCTTGTTTGTTATAAGTAATACAAGCAGATTCATACGGTCTAGTTCTAACTCTCGTTCTGGCTTTGTGATTTTTTCTCCCCGCTCATAATAATAAACAGCACAGTCCTGCTTATTAAGAATATCAGTGGCTATCATTTGAATATATCTATCCAGATCCGCCTCATGTGCAATAAAATATACTCTTTGTTTTCCTGTTGAAGATTCGTTATTTCTTGTTATATATTTAATTGACATATTTTATTCTCCTGAAAAGTAATGTTTAGATAAACACGTTTATCCTTCAGTAAGAAATAGAAACACTGGAAAAGTTCAGACTGAAGAATATATTTGCTGACGAGATTATCTGAAATTTGCAAGATCAATTTTGTGACCAAAAAATATCACAGGATGGGAGCGTTTCTATTTTTTAGAATGCTTATGCCTAAAACAGATTAGAAATCAAAGGTTCCTGTCTCTAATATACATGAAATCACTAATATTTTAAAGAAAAAGTGACAACAAATTCTTGATATAAGCAAAAGGCTGGAGGTTATAAGCAATAAAGCAACAGTTTCATTTAAAGATGTTTTTGAAAATAGAGGAATCCGGATAGACAATATTATGAAAATAATTGTCATTTCTGCCAGGACAGATGCTCAGGTTAGTAGAGAGGCAGGAAAACGCAGGACTAAATATAAGTTATCGTCTTTTTGTACAAAACAAGATACCAGAGGCAGCCAGAAAGAGGGCCGGGGCAGGCGCCATGTGGGTTTGGCGGGCATCTGTGGGAAGGTGAGAAAATCTTAACGCCCCGAAGGCGTTCTGCCCGGGGCAGACGAAGGACTGCCAGTCCGGAGTCTGAGGCGCACTGAGACGGGAATGCATCAGGCATTCCTGTCGAATTGCGCCGGTCCCCGGACAGAACGCCTTCGGGGCGTTTAGATTTTCCACCTTCCCACAGCCGCCCGCCAAACCCACATGGCGTCTGCCCCGGCCCTCTTTCGTCCGGCTTTTATCCGTCATCAAAATATTTTACAAAAACCACTTGACGCCATAACCTTTTTGATATACAGTATGTAATGTTAGCAACAAAAACAAATTTCATACCAATACTTGCTTTTCTCTTATTCAGAGTGGCGGAGATACATAGGATCTGTGAAACCACGGCAACCCCCGATCCGGGAAGGTGCCAGCCTGAGCGAAATTTCGAACAATAAGAGGATTTGAACAGAGTAATTCGTCAGGTCCGCTTTTTGGCGGGCTTTTCTTATTTTCGCAATGCCTGAACGGTTACGGAAAAGCAACAAAAAAGAAAGGACAAAAGAATGGAAAAAAGATTATTTACTTCTGAATCTGTTACCGAAGGCCATCCGGATAAGATCTGCGATCAGATTTCCGACGCGATCCTGGACGCGCTGCTTGAGCAGGATCCCATGAGCCGCGTAGCCTGCGAGACATGTACGACCACAGGATATGTGATGGTTCTGGGCGAGATCACGTCCAAGGCGCATGTGGATTTTCAGCAGATCATCCGCGATACCGTTCGTGAGATTGGCTACGACCGGGCAAAATATGGCTTTGACGCAGATACCTGCGCGGTTGTGACAGCTCTGGACAAACAGTCCCCGGATATTGCCATGGGCGTGGATAAAGCATTGGAGGCGAAGGAAAACAACATGTCCGACGAGGAGATTGAAGCCATCGGCGCCGGCGACCAGGGCATGATGTTCGGCTACGCTACCAATGAGACGGAAGAATATATGCCATACTCCATCGCGCTGGCTCATAAGCTGGCCCGTCAGCTGACCAAGGTGCGTAAGGATGGAACCCTTCCTTACCTTCGGCCGGACGGAAAGACCCAGGTGACGGTGGAATACGACGAGAACGGCAGACCGTTCCGCCTGGACGCGGTGGTACTTTCCACACAGCACAATCCGGACGTGACTCAGGAGCAGATCCATCAGGATATCAAAAAATATGTTTTTGACGAGATCCTTCCGGCAGAGATGGTAGATGAACATACAAAATTCTTCATCAACCCCACCGGACGATTCGTTATCGGCGGACCTCACGGAGACGCAGGACTGACCGGACGTAAGATCATTGTAGACAGCTACGGCGGATACGCCCGTCACGGCGGCGGCGCGTTCTCCGGAAAAGACTGCACAAAGGTGGACCGCTCCGCGGCTTACGCTGCCCGCTATGTTGCGAAAAACATCGTCGCGGCAGGACTGGCTGACAAGTGCGAGGTACAGCTCTCCTACGCCATCGGCGTGGCACAGCCAACCTCCATCATGATCGACAGCTACGGAACCGGAAAACTTTCCGACAACGAGCTGACCCAGATCGTCCGCGAAAACTTCGATCTGCGCCCGGCAGGAATCATCAAAATGCTGGATCTGCGCCGCCCGATCTACAAACAGACCGCAGCCTACGGCCACTTCGGACGCAACGACCTGGATCTGCCCTGGGAGAAACTGGACAAAGCGGAAGACCTGAAAAAATACCTGAACAAATAATCAAATAAATATCTAAACGTAACAGTTCAGCCTGCCACTATCCCGCGAAGTGTTTTCGCACAGAATGCGCGAAAACCCGAGGCCTGCAGCGTGAAACTGCAAGAAATACAGTTTCTGTGCATCGCGAAGCGAATTTTCATTGGAGCCGCGAAGTTACTGTGAACGACTGTGAACAGTAACGCAATTTTCAAATACGCTCCAAGTAAATCATAAAAATAAGATGGACATTTAGGAAAAGTGTAAAAAACGTCCCTGACATGCTTGTGAACAGCTCTTATATAAAACAGTAAGAGAACCTTTCACGGCATGTACAGGGCGTTTTTGCTGTGCGTTAAGATGCAAATTAGCCTGCGAAGGGAGGGACTACAGAAGAAACCAGCTTCTTCCTTCTGTTTATTGTGGCAGGAAACCTTACAAGAGATGTAAGTGGTATTCGTGTGCTTCCTTTGCTATACTGACAGCAAAGGAAGGAGGAACCCTTTATGAATACTCAAAAACAAATCTTACAGGTGGAAAGCCTCACAAAAAGCTACGGCAAGGGCGATAGCAGTACAGAGGCGCTAAAAGATATTACCTTTCATGTACTGGAAGGTGAATTTTTAGGAATTATGGGTGCCAGTGGTTCGGGAAAAACCACACTGCTCAACTGTATTGCAACCGTGCTGAAACCCACATCAGGAAAGATTATTCTGCATGGAAAAGATATATCTAACTTTCACGGCGAAGCACTTTCAGACTACCGTGGAAAAGAAATTGGCTATCTTTTTCAGGAATTTGAACTTTTAGACAATTTGACGGCGGAAGAAAACATCACGCTTCCGCTTGCGCTTCACGGCGTCACCGCGAAAAAAGCAAAGTCAGACATTCGCTCGCTTGCTGCTATGTTTGACATTACAGAAGTGCTTGACAAATTCCCCTCGCAAATGTCCGGCGGGCAAAAACAGCGTGTAGCAGCGGCACGGGCGCTGATTTCCAACCCGGATATTGTGCTTGCAGATGAGCCTACGGGTGCGCTTGACAGTAAGAACTCTAAGATATTAATGGATAAGCTGTCCGCTATCAATCGTGAGCAGCATAAAACAATTATGATGGTGACTCATGATGCAAACGCGGCAAGTTACTGTTCCCGCATTCTTTTTATTCAGGATGGATGTATCTTTCATGAGCTGCGAAGAAGCGTTCAGACGGAATCGACAGCGGCATTTTATGACCGAATCGTAGCTGTAATGGCGCAGTTGGGAGGAGGCAGTGCAAATGTTCTTTAAACAGGTAAGGCGAAATGCCGCAAAAAATCGAAAAGGTAACGGCTTGTTTTTCGGTTCCTTGGTAATTGCTATTGTAGCCTTTTATACATTGCTTTCTCTTGGCGAGCAGGACGTAATGCGTTATCTTGCTACAGTTGAGAGTGATGCTGTTTCGAAATTAATGAAGTTGCTGCCCATTATATATGCGATTTCACTGTTTTTTGCGTTCTTTCTGGTATATTTTGCCTGCAGCTATCAAATCAACAGCCGGCGGCGTGAATTGGGTATATACCTGATTCTTGGGATGAGACGTAGTCGTATGTTTTTTATGCTGTTTTGCGAGGCACTGTGGAGCAGTGTGATCTCTCTGGCGATCGGAATTCCCGTAGCGTTGTTTTTAACAGAAGGAATCAGCCTAACTACTTCAAAATTAATCGGTCTTGGTATTATAGGACATCATTTTTCCTTTTCCATAAATGCTATTGTCTGGACTGTCTGCGGATTTATTTTTGTACAGCTCTTATCCATGCTTTTTATCTGCGTAGGAATAGGGAAAGCAGAGCCAGCGGATTTGTTAAGAACAGAGACTGTAAAAAATCAGAAGCGTTTATCAGGCGCTGCAAGTACGGTATGTTTTATTCTTGGCCTGGTATTTCTGCTTACCGCATATTATCTTGGTATGTTTCAGCTGCGCTCTTTGAACTTTTTTGTAATGCTGATTGTTATTCTCTGCGGGATTTCCGGCACATTTCTTCTGTACCGTGGACTCGGCGGTTTTATCGGACTGTATATTCGAAGAAAAAGTCCTGATGCAGCCGGACTTCAAACCTTTACTGCCAGACAGGTGCAGGAAAATGTGTTGTCGCAGCATAAGTCGCTGGCAGTATCTTCTCTTCTTCTGATGATGGCGTTGGCTTGCGTTTCTTACGGCATTTCTATAGGTGTGGGTCGTTCCGCGAACAGTCGTTCCGTAGACTTTTCTCTTTTTGGCGCAGAGGAACAAATTGAGAATATTCTGGAACAGGACGCTATGAAAGATATGATAAAGGATTCCTATCCGCTGTATCTCTCTATGGTAAAGGATGGATATTTTCGTGATCAGGAACAGGCATTTGATACGGCTTCGCTGACGGAGGAACTTGATAAAGTGAAAGACCCCAATGGTCTTGCCGAAAATATTATTGAAAATCTTCACATTGAATATGTTATTTCGGAAAGTTCCTATAATCGGATTTTGAAAGATATGGGCAAAAAAGAAATCCATCTTGCAAAGAATACGGTTGCGATGTATTCTTCCATAGCAAACGACGGAGATTTTGGTTCTATCGTAGAAAGTGTGTTGAAAAAAGGAGTATCTGTTGGTATAGACGGAACGAAGTATGAAATTCTTCCCACTTTGTACTACGATAATGTTGTAGCAGATCGTGCGATTTCCATTTATATGGCTTTGATTGTTCCAGACACGCTATACACAGAACTTGCAGAGGAGCAGGAGGCATATTGCCGTAATCTTCGTTTGTCCGATGATCTTGTGGAGGAGCTTGGACTTATGCAGGCGGTACAGAAAATGGACGCACAGATTGCGGATGCCGGAATAGCGTATGACAGCTATCTTGGAGGTATCGGTCGGAATCTGTTTTATACGGTTGCAGCAAGCTATCTTACCATCTATCTCGGCGTATTGTTTTGGCTGATTGCAAACACTGTGATAGGATTGAAATATCTGATCAGCCAGCGTCAAACAAAAAAACGCTATGAGACGCTTGTCATACTTGGAGCCGATATGCAGTCAATGGGCAAATCCGTGGCAAAGCAGATTTCCGTTTATTTCTCCTTAGTGCTCAGCGTAGCGCTTGCCAGTAGTATAGCAGCAATCGTAACAATGTTCACAAGTTTTACAAAGCTGCCGATCGGTGCCTCTTTGAAAACAATGATTGTATTATCTGCTGTCGCGCTGATTGTATTTGCAACTATTGAAATTTTGTATATAAGTATTGTGAAAAAAGCAGCAAGTCGGGAAATAAGCCGGCTTGAGACAACAAATTGGAGGTGATTCTTATGCCGAGGATCATAATTGTGGAGGATGATATTTATTTGCGGGAAGAACTGATCCACACATTTCAAAAAGCCAAATATGATGCGATAGGACTTTCGGAATTTGAAAATGTTGAGGATCATCTTATGAAACAAAAGCCTGATCTTGTGATACTTGATGTAAACCTGCCTGGAAAAACCGGATATGAGCTGTGCAAGAGTCTAAAGGTGAAATCATCGTTCCCAATTTTGATTCTGACGGCACGCGACACACTTTCCGACGAGTTGACGGCACTTGGTCTTGGGGCGGATGATTTCCTCACAAAGCCATGTCACCCTGACCGATTGCTTGCAAGAACGGAACGTCTGCTGCAAACTTATGGTAAAATGCGGTCAATTTTGCAAATAGGCGCAGTATCGCTGGATACGGATACCTACAAGCTGGTTTTTTTGGACAAGGTTTTGATTCTTTCGGAAACAGAGGGAAAAATCATGAAGCTGCTGATGGAACAGTTTCCGAGTGCTGTAGAAAAGAGTGAGCTTTTTCGCAATGTATGGGGAACGGAGGAATTCGTTGACGAAAATATTTTACAGGTCAACATGAGTCGTCTGCGGAAAAATCTGTCAGACTTTGGGATGGATGGAATCATTCGGAATATTCGGGGAAAGGGTTATGTATTAGAGGTAGATGGCTTATGAAGCGATATTTAAAACGGGCATGGCACTGGGGTGTTCTCCTTTTATTTACGGATATTACCTTTATTTTCTCAATATGGATCATTCGCCGGGAGGCAGTCTGGTATATGTCCCTTTTTTTCCTCCTGTTTACAATGCTTATTTTAGTGATCGGTTTCTGGTCCGAGCTTCATAAACAGAGAAAGGATGAAGCCATATTAATGGATTTTTTAGAGACGCTGAACGACAGAACGAGAGATGTGCTTTTAGAGCGTTTCCATTACAGCGAAGCTGCCCGTCAGCTCTGCCAGCAGGTATTTTCCGATCAAGCACTGCTCAATGAAAAAACAGTGGAGCTGTCCGAGTATCAGGATTATATCGAGGCTTGGGTGCACGAGGTAAAAACACCACTGTCACTTTCAACTCTTGTGATGAATAACCACAGGGATGAAATGTCTCCCTATGTATATGCGCGCATGAATTATGCGCAGCATCAAATAAACGAGGATGTGGAACAAATTCTGTTTTATGCCCGCTTGCAGGCGAATCATTCGGATATCAAGTTCACCCGGTTCCGGCTTGATGAGTGTGTATCGGAGGTGCTTGAGGAATACCGACCGTTCATAGAAGAAAAAAATATTCTTCTCATCTTAGATTTTCACCCTCTGGAGGTTGTATCCGACCGCAAGACCGTTTCGTTTATGGTATCGCAGCTAATCAGCAACGCAGTAAAATATGCAGACAGCAACGAGGGAAAAATCTCTATGACAATACGGCAGGATGGAGATGAGATCCATCTCAGAATTTACAACAACGGTGATGGTGTTCCGCCAGAGGATGTGCCGTTTATCTTTGACAAGGGCTTTACAGGAAACTATCCCAATCGGCAAAAGGCCACAGGAATAGGACTGTATCTTGTGCGCAAATATGCGGAAAAGCTGTGCATCAGGGCAAGGCTTAATTTGGATATTCCTTATGAAAGCGGCTTTGGTATAGAACTGATTTTTGTTCTTTAAAAATTTATTGCTGTTCACAGTCGTTCACAGTAACTTCGCGGCTCCAATGAAAATTCGCTTTGAGAAAGGGAGCCATTCATACCTGAATTACGTTTTCACGCCGCAAACAGCGAGTGTTTGCGGCTGCTGTGAATAGAATTGACTTTGGTTTGTGAAGTGACAAAAGTTCTCCGGATTTCGATAAGAATGATTTGGTGTGATTATAAAATTAACTTTTAATTGTTATGGAATGTATAAGCAAGAGAGGAGAGAAAACTCAGAGTATATATTTTTGGTGAATATATACAATAGTTAAAGCAATATTTGAAAAGAAAATAGCAAAATATAAAAAGAAAAAGAAAGAGAAATGATATATAATGATTTAAAGATTATAAATGCGAGGATGAAAATGAAAAAGATATTGCCTATAAATAAAAATCCAATTATAAAATGTTATCAATATAATGCTTTTGCAATAAGTATAGCATCTCTTCATGAAAATTTTAGGGAATGGATTATAGATAATTATATTCAATTGTCATTTGACTATTGTAACATAAATAGAAACGGTATTTTAGTGGATTTCTTAGGAGGTACTATTTTTGATTCATTATCTTTGCTTAAGTATGAAGATGGGAATAAGGATAGATATTATTCTTCGGGTGATAAAATATTATCTTATATCATTAATAAAATTAATGAAGAAAAATATATTTGTACAATGTTGAATGAATATTATGTACCAGAAAGAAAGAATTATAAAAACGAATATTTTGAACATGATATTATGATTTATGGGTACAATACTGAAGAAAAAGTTATTAATATTATTGGATATAATAATGATGGAAAATATGTAGCTTCTAATATTTCTTTTTGTGAATTCGTAAAAGCTTTTGAAACAAATAATTTATTTTTAAAATTAATAGAAATCAACAAAAATAAATATGATTATAATATTTTTAAGTTTAAAGATTTCTTAGTTGATTATATAAAAGGAACAGATTGTAAAAATAAATTGGATAAGTATGTTGATGTTTCAAAAGGTGAGTTATCTTTCTTTGTGGGAAAGTATACTAATCACACAAAAGTAAGTTTTGGAATTAAAATATATGATGCTTTAAAGTACTATTTAATGTTTGTAACGAGTAATGATACGGAAATGGATTATCGCCCTTTTTATACTTTATATGAGCATAAAGTATTAATGCTAGAACGGTTAAATATAGTTAACGTATTGGAGAAAAAAAATATTGACAAAGTTATTTTAGAGTATCAAAACATACTCGAAAAGAGCCGAATAATATTAAATTTAATAATTAAATATCAGTTTAAACATGAAAAAGAGTATATTGATCAGATTTGCAAAATGTTACAAGAAATAAAGAAACAAGAAATTTGTAGCTTAACAGAGATAATAACTGTATTTAACTAATGAAATCGGGAGAATTTATGGTATTATTAAAAATAAAAAAAATAGTAAATGAAATTTTAAGTACAAATATAAGTATTAAAGATGACTCAGACTTGCAAGAATTCGGAATGGATTCAATTAAGTTTGTACAAATAATAATAGCATTAGAGGATGAATTTAAATGTGAGATTCCTGAAGAATTTTTTCTGATGGAAAAAATGAATTCTGTTGATAAAATTGAGAGAGTAATAAGTAAATTATTAGAGGAAAAATGAAATGAAATATAATTATCTTGGAAATACAGATATAAAAGTGTCAAAACTAGGATTTGGCGTTGCACGTCTTCCTGAAAAGAAGGTAGGAAAAGATTATTATTTAGAAAAGAATATAGTAAGGAAAATGGTTGAAACTGCTGTAGAACGAGGTATCAATTATTTTGATTCAGGCAATATTTATTGCCATGGGCAAAGTCAAAGAGTCGTTGCAGAGGCATTAAAACCGTACAGGGATAAAGTTTATTTGGCTAATAAGGTAATGCCTAAAGATTTAAATAAAAAAGGTGATTTGATAAAAAAAATTACAATATTGTTGGATGAAACACATCAAAAGTATTTTGATTTTTTCTATTTTTGGGGGATAAATAGAAAGGATTTTGATGGCATTATTTTAAAAAATGATTTTCTTCAAGAAGCTCTTGATGCAAAACGAAAAGGACTAATCAATCATATAGGTTTTTCTTTTCATGATGCGCCTAGCGCAATGCAGTATATAATTGATATAGCAGATATATTTGAAACAGTAATATGTCAATATAATTTGCTGGATAGAACAAATGAAAAAATGATTGAGTATGCAAGTAAAAAGGGTCTAGGCGTGATTATTATGAGTCCATTGGCTGGGGGAACACTTTTAGCACCTGAAAAATATAAAGGTGAGTCAGTAACGGTGGAAGATGCAATGAAATTTGTTATGGATAATCCAAATGTCGCATGCACCTTGACAGGAATAAATAGTCAAAATGAATTACTGCAAAATATTCAAATAGCGGAAATAGAGGAGCCGATATCTAAAAAAAGAATTCAGTATCTAATAAATATAATGGATAACATGAAAAAAAAATCTAAAATAAATTGTACAGGGTGTAATTATTGTCAACCATGCCCGCAGAAAATAAATATTTCTAACTATTTTAATTTGTATATGTTAGCCGATGTTTATAAGCTTAATAAAATAGCTTTGGATAGCTATAATTATTGTGTAGATATTGAAAAGGAGGAAGATATTTCTAAGTGTGTTGGGTGTAGACAGTGTGTTGATAGATGCACACAACACATTGATATTCCAATACAGTTGGAAAAGGTAAAAAAATTTTTTGAAACGCTCAATCGATTTTATATTTATGGGAAGGCCACGGAGGAAAGACAATAGAATGGAACAATATAAGACATCAAGATATAATATGTATCAAGATTTTAAAGAAGGATACGGTATAATATTTAATGGTTTATCAAAAAATATTTCGATATTATCTACAGAAAAAATAGAAATTATAAAAAGTGAAAAATATGCGGAGTTAGAAAATAGTACATTAAAAAAAATCTTAGAATTAGGATATATTGTATCGAAGGATTTTGATGAAAAACAAATTATCGATATAAGATTTTTACAAGAGTGTTTTGATTCAAGGTTAGATTTGACTATTATGCCAACTGAAGATTGCAATTTTAGATGTAAATATTGTTATGAACATTTTAAAAAGGGTATGATGAATGAAGATGTGGAAAATGGTATATTTTTATATCTAAAAAAGAATTTAAGAAAATATAATGCCTTAAGTGTTAGTTGGTTTGGAGGTGAACCTACATTAGCTATAAATCTTATAGAAAAAATGTCTAAGGGTTTTATTGAATTGTGCCATAGACTGAAGATACCATACAGTGCAGGAATTACTACAAATGGGTATTTATTAACAGAGAAAAATTTTAATAGGTTAGTTAAATCAAGAATACGGCATTTTCAGGTTACATTAGATGGTTTAGAGGTATACCATGACAAATTCAAACGCACAGTGGACAACAAATCTACATATGGAACAGTTTTGAATAATTTGATTAGTATTAAAAAAAATTCACCATTTAGAAATTTTGATATTACAATACGAACTAATGTATCTGTTGAAATGTTAAAAGACATTGAAAATATAACATTTTTATATAATAAAGAATTTGGTGATGATAAACGTTTTAACTTTTATTTTAGACCAGTTGGAGATTGGGGTGGTGAAAGAGTTAAAAAAATTAGTGAATCAGTTTTTAAGAAAGATTTGTATTCTTTGGTTTATTCAAAATTAAGTGAGGTTAACTGTAAATTAAACTATAGAATGTATTATTTAGAGTTAAAAAATAATATAGATATCTGTTATGCTTCTAGATTTAATTCTTATGTGATAGGAATGGATGGAACCATCTATAAATGCACGACGATATTTGAAGAAGAATGTAATAAAATTGGACGTATTAGTAAAGAAGGGAATATAGAATTAGACGAAAAAAAGATTGCAGCTTGGACTATGATTGGAATAAAAAAAGAAGCAATTTGTGAAGATTGTGGGTTGTTAGGAAATTGTCATAATGCAACTTGTGTAGCGGATCAGGTAAGAGGAAAAGGTACATACAATTGCCCGCATTTAAAAAATAGTTTTGGAGATATATTGAAATTAGTAGCAACAAATGATGAGTATGTTGATTATAGAGAAGATTAGTTTGCCTTCAGAAAGGAATAAAAGTAATGAAAGAAATAAGAGAAAAAATAATAGAGTGTTTAGAAAATTTAGGGTTTGTTTTAGATAAAATGTCTGAAGAAAAAGATGTGGATTTAAGCGAATATATATTAGATAGCATAGACTTTGTACAATTTTTGGTTGAATTAGAGGAAACATTTGCCATCGATATTCCAGATTCAATGTTAGGTATTGATGTTCTAAAGTCATTAAATGGTTTAGCAAATATGATTTTAGAGTTGAAAAAAAACTAGAAATATAATTTTTATTTAAGTAAATTTGAAGTGATAAAAATTGTATTTAATAATTTTGGAAGGAGGTATACCAAATGAAAAAATTGCAGAAGCCAGTTGAAAATTGCGACGAGAATAAAATTCAGGCTTACTCAGGCGAATCAGGTAATGGTTGTAATTGTTGCTGATGATTTTCAAGTAAAAAAAACTTAAGACAGAAAACATGAATACCTCAAAAGTTATATAAAAAATCATAATATTATAGACTTTTGAGGTATTCTTGTAGATGTATATTTTAGTTGGGACGATATTATTTTTTATAGACATTTACAAAACCTATTCTGAGATTAATGCAGAGGTATATTTAATATATACATTTGTACTATAGAAAGTAAAAGGTATCAAGTTTTATAAATAGTAATTAATATAAAGTAAGATGGAGATAATGAATGGATAAAATAGTTTGCGATGTTTGTATTATAGATAGTGGTTTGTGGGATAATGAAAGTATACTTAAGCATAATATTGTTGGTGGGATTAGTGTTATCTATAAAAATTTAAAATATGTTATTTGTGAAGAATATATGGATAATATTGGACATGGTACAGCAATAGCAAATATAATTTGTAAAGAAAATCCTAATATAAAATTGTTTATTGTTAAAATTTTTGATGATGAAATGAAATGTGATGAAGAAGCATTGAGTTTAGCATTTGAGTATGTTGAAAAAAATGTTATATGTAAATACATAAATTGTAGTTTTGGAATATTAAAAGGAGATATTTTGGAACGAATTCATGAGAATTGCAAAAAAATATCTGATAAAGGAGTTCTTATAATAAGTTCTTATGATAATAGAGGAGCTATTAGTTATCCTGCGGCATTTGAAGAAGTTATAGGTGTAAGTACAAGTGATTTATGTAAAACTAAAGATGAATATATTGTAGTTAAAAATAGCAGAGTAGATATTTTAGGAAAAGGTACATATCAAAGAGTCAAATGGAAGAATAAGTATATACCTATTTGGGGAAGTAGTTTTGCTACTGCATATATAACGGCTTTGTTGTGCAAAAATAATTTTTTTGGGAAAAAGAATATAGTAATGAAATATTTAGAGTTAAATGCAAAGGAAGTTATAGAAAATGAAGTAGAAGATGAATCTAAAAGATGTCCTAAGATTAAAAAGGCTATTTTAATGCCATATAACAAAGAAATAAAAAATATTGTAAAATTTTCAAATTTAATTAACTTTAAAATATGTGGAATATATGATATTAAATTATCGTGTAATGTTGGGGTTCTATATAATGGTTTCAATGTTCAAGGAAAAGTAGAAGATATAGAGCATATAGATTGGGAAGGCGATTTTGATACTATAATAATTGGTCATATTCAAAAATTAGAAAATATTTCAGGAAAATCCATAGGAAAGAAGATAATAAATAATGCAATAATGCATCATAAACAAATAGTTGCCTTTGATAAAGAATTAATGCAATACAACAATGTTTACGTTCCTTATATATCGAGTAAAAATGTACAGAATCAAGAATTTGATAAATTAGACTTGATTAATACACCTGTTTTATCTGTTTTTGGTACAAGTTCTAACCAAGGGAAATTTACTGTTCAGTTATATTTGCGTACTATGTTTTTACAGAAAGGATATACTGTAGGACAAATAGGTACGGAACCTAGTTCGGAATTATTCGGTTTTGATAATGTATATCCAATGGGATATAATTCCAATATTGAGATCCAAGGATATAAAAGTGTATTATATCTTAATAAAATCATGAAAAGGATTAGTGAAAAAAAACCAGATATTATTATAACAGGTTCTCAGTCAGGTACTTCGTTGTATTGGAAAGGGAATTTAAAACAGTATCCTGTTAGACAAATTGAATTTTTAATGGGGACTCTTCCGGATGCGGTTGTACTTTGTGTTAATTATTATGATGATATAGAATACATAAAAAAAACAATGCAACTTATAGAAGGTATTAGCGGAAAGATCATTGCAGTATGTGTATATCCTTATAAATTTGTTGATGATTGGGATATGATTATTAGTCATTTAAAATTATGCTCAGAGTATGAATTGAAAGAATTTAAAAATAAAATAAATAATATATTTTCTCTTCCATGCTATAACATCGAATGTTTAGAAGATAGAGAAGATTTATTTAAAACATGTTTGAGATTTTTTGGGGGAGAATAGATGGAACTCAGAGCGGGTATATGGAAAACATTAATTTATTTGAAAAGCAAAATAGAAGTAACTATGTGGATTCGTATATATAAAAACCATGTATTATATACGATTCCAGATATGGATGTTTATAATTTTCAAACAGATTATATATTGAGCGATACAACAATAATATTTTGTGTTTTTAATAATAGTTGTTGGGGGAAAATGTGCATACGATATAAAAAAAACTTAATAGGAATTTATGTCTACGAAAAAAAAGTACAAAAACTTAAATTTATAGAAGATAGAATGCCGGAACAATGGTTGGATAAAATTAAAGATGGAAAAAAATATAATGAAGAGGTTTTGATTAAAAAAATATGTGTTTCTAATTTTTCAACGGAATTAACAACCGATATAAATATACGTTATCCTTCTATGTTTAATTCTGATTTGAAGGATATAAGAAATATATTAAATTTTGATCTCGAAAAAAAGACAGAACTACAGACTATATTATTTATTATGCGTTGGGTTAATAGGTTTTTTAAACCGGGGCCCATAGGAGATATCGATAAAAAAAATAAAGCTATTGATTTTATAATGGATAGGAAACAGAAAATGAATTGTATGACATATTCATTGGTGCTTAATGATATTTTAAATGCATTTGGTTTAAAATGCCGTATGTTACACTGCCTTTCTTATGACATATATGATTTGGAATCTCACTTTATAAATGAAGTATATTGGAGTGAACAAAAAAAGTGGATATTACTTGATGGGGCATTTGGGAATATTATTTGTGATGTAAACTTTTTTCCTTTAAACACAGTTGAAATACGAGATAATATTAGAACTAAGAAAAAAATGTATATCTGTGCAGGGGAGAGAGTACTAAAAAATGTAGATACAAAAAATTATTGGTATGGTATTATTAAAAATTTTTTTAGATTTAAACTTTATAAAGAATACTATCCTGGGTTTTATAAAAGGAATTTTTCGTTTGGAATTACTCCGGATAAATATAATTATGAATTAGAAGAAACTCACAATATAATTCAGTTGTATAATGAAAAAAGCAGGAGACAGACATGATTAAAAGTTCGTATGATTTAAGAAGTAAAACATATGATGAACATATGAAACAGATTAAGGAATTAGAAAAAGTAATAAGCTTTGAAAAAGAAAATGTTGAATTTTGTATTAAAAATGCAGAAATGAGGGGCTGCTGTTTGGATTTGGGGTGTGGGCCGGGTACTACTACTGATATTATAGCAATGTTAAATAATATTGAAAGAGTAATAGGAGTTGATTATGACAAAAATTTTATTAAGTATGCAAATTCAATGAAAAAGAGCAATAAGATCTGTTATGTTAATGCAGATTGTTATGATTTGCCTTTCCCTGATGATTATTTTGATAGTTGTTATGCAAGGTACTTATTTCAACATCTAAAATATCCTGAAAAGGCATTAGATGAAATAATAAGAGTAGTAAAAAACCATGGGGTAATTGGAATTCATGATATAGATTATGATTTAGTTATTCATGCTCCAAAAGTAAAATATTCAGATAGAATAAAAAAAATTAATACTCGATTAAAGGCTTATTATGGTAGCGATATGCACATTGGTAGAAAAATAGAACAATTATATTATAAAACCAATAAGCTAAAAAGAATTAGAGTATTTAAAACAGTTACAAATAGCGTGGATTATCCAGAGTTTAAAGAACTATTTTGCAATATGTCAAATGGAGATTTAGATTTTTTGTTGAGAAATGGCTTATTTACTTCACATGAATTACATGAACATGTAGAAAGTGTAAAGGCATTTCTGAATATGCCAGATTCTTTCTATCAAATAGGAAACTATTTTACATATGGAGAGGTGTTTAAATGAGGGGGATTACTTATTTATTAAAATATGCATGGAAATATCAAAAGAAGTATATTTTTTATTCAATTATACAAGAGATATTGAGTGCTATAAGTCCTATGATAACTATTATTGTTCCTAAATATCTCATTGATGAATTAATGGGAAGTCAAAGGTTTTGTTATATCGCGGTTTGCTTGATTATTTTGATAGGAAGTAATTTTTTTTGCTCCATAATGTGCTCAATGCTACAAAAAGAGTGCTTTTTGTTAAAAGGTAAATTGTTTGTGGATTTTCAGGAGAATATTTCGAGGAGTTTATCAATTTGTGACTATGAAAAATTGGAAGATCCAGTTTTTCTTGATATCAAGGAAAAAGCTAAAAAATTTTTGTTTTCAAATGGTCAGGGTTTTGGAGAGGTAATGGATTATGCGTTTCATGTTTTCGGGAATGTATTAAAGTTTGTGGGTATTCTTTCTGTAATTATGACTCTTAATATAGTTATGATTTTGATATTAGTTTTTCTTGTGCTAATTAATACATTTGCACAAGGAAAATTAAAAGAAAAATATGTAAAGTTGGATATGGAAAAAGTTCCAGTTGAGAGAAGGACAAATTATTTAATAAGTGTAATTGAAGACTTCTCATATGGAAAGGAAATGAGGATATTTAATCTTTCTGATTGGTTTTCAGCGAAAGTTAGGTATTATTTGGAAGTATCACAAAGGTTTTATAAAAAGCAAATGAATTCTATAGTAAAGGGACAATATTTGGCAGGAGTAACTAATTTTATCCAAGAGATATTTGTTTATTTATATTTGATTTTGCAGGTAATTACAAATCATATAGGAATTGGTGATTTTACTATGTATCTTTCTGCAATAAATAATTTTAGCAGCTCTATGAATCAGCTTATGAAAAGCTGGATAGAAATCAGGCAATTTGAAGGGTATTATGATGCACTAAAAGAATATATGGAAGTACCTTCCACGATGAATTGTGGAAACAAAGAGGTTCCAGATGGTCCATATAAAATTGAGTTTAAAAATGTTTCTTTTAAATACCCAGGGCAAAATGTATGGGCGCTAAAAAATATAAATGTAGTAATGGATGATTATAAAAAATATTCCATAGTGGGTGAAAACGGTGCTGGTAAAACAACTTTTATAAAGTTGCTCTGTCGACTTTATGATCCTACAGAAGGAGAAATTCTATTGAATGGGATTAATATTAAAGAATACGAATATCAGCAATATATGAATTTGTTCAGTACAGTTTTTCAAGATTATAAATTATTCTCATTCTCTATTTCAGATAATATTGTACTCAGTAAAAACTATTCAGATGAAAAAATAAAAATGGCAATACATAAAAGTGGTTTGGATGAATTGATAAAATCATTGGAAAAAGGTACAGAATGCTGTATTCATAAAAATTTTGAAGAAGATGGAATAGAACCCTCTGGAGGCGAGGGACAGAAATTTGCGCTAGCCAGAGCTTTATACCAGAATAGACATATTATTATATTAGATGAACCGGCAGCCGCTTTAGATCCTAAAGCAGAAGCGGAAATGTACGAAAATTTTAATAATTTTGTGGATGGACGATTGACATTGTATATTTCGCATAGAATGTCTAGTTCAAGATTTTGTGATGATATATTAGTTTTTAGGGATGGAAAAATAGTTGAAGAAGGTTCCCATATAGATTTAATGAAAAGAAAAAGGATGTATTACGAATTATATAGAATTCAAGCCAAATTTTATGTTGAGGATAGCAACTATGATATATAAAATGCCTTTTGTAATAGAAGATATTCACTATAATCAAATGGATGCAACTGATTTAGGAATTATAATAGGTAATCATGGAAAAATAGATTTATTAAATACAGAAATGGATTTTTATTCATATGAATATATATCTAAAGAAAAGACAAGGTTTATTCATATTGATTTTAGTTTGCATAATTTGCGTTTAAAAAAATGTGACTATAAAATTTCGACAAAATTAAACATGAAAGACATGTGGAATACTTTGGTAAAAATACTATTGGATATGAATTATATAATAATAGGGGTTGATTGCGCTAAAATTAAATCTTTTACTAAAGAACATGGAGAATTTTGGCCGGGTACAATTACTTTATATGGATTTGATGAAGAAAAGTTAATGTTTGAATATGCAGGATTTCAGGATGGAAGAAAATATTCGGTGGGATTTATCTGTTTAGATGAATTGTATAAAGCGTGGACAAGCCTTTTAATTCATGAAGATGAAATCGATTCTGGTTTATGTGTAAACAATGAATTATTTAGATTGACACTAATAAAATACAAAAATGATGATTGTAATATTGAGTTAAAAGAGTATAAAATAGATGATAAAGATAAATCTAATGTAATACTATATTATTCTCAAAAGTCTCCAGGTCAAAATAGAAGGTTATATACAACACCCATAGTGCGTAGAGATGAGGGATTGCAAGTCATTACAAGAATAAAATTTTTTATAAAACAATCTTTGAAAACTAATAACTATGATTATTGTATGCAATTACCTAATGCGATACGAACCTATGCAATATGGATTATTCAAAAGAAAACACTACTTTTACAAAAAAATGGACGAGAACAGATAATGCGATTTGCTGAAATGTCAAACCAAATTAAGGAATATTGTAATTTACTTTTAGTATATGGTTTAAAGTATGATTTTTGTAAAAAAGAAGTTACATTATTAAAGTTAGAAATGCTAATCGAAAAAATCATACAGATATTATTTGCAATAGAAAAGGTGTATTGAGAAAAGGTGATTTATATTCGTAATACACTAAAAATTAAATTGATTTTCATAAAAGAAATCCTCCCACAGCCGCCCTCCAAACGCACAGGACGCCGGGCCCGGGACGCTTTCGTCCCCCACAGATTTATAGAAAATTTATAAATATCTCAGTTACTTAACGGACAAAACCAGACCCCGTATGCTATAATGAACATAAGTCTGACAGACGGAATCAGAACAACAGCAGAGTTTTGTTGCTGTCTCCCGGAGCAGAAGCGTTTTCCCGCTGATTTCCGAGACAATAACAAAACTCTGTTGCTGTTCCCGAAAAAAATAAGACAGACAGGACGGAAAACAGTATGAATGGTCATAATAAAACTATGAAACTGAGAACCAGGGTGATCATTTCCTTTTTTATTACAATTTTTGTTCCGATCATCCTGTGCGGGATTACGTTCTATCTTTTTTCGCAGTACAAGGTCCGGGTGATCGGGGAGCAGTATGGAATTGAAAACGCGACCTACGAGATGATCTCCAACAATACGCTGATGCTGGACGCGCTGACATCCAGAGAATACAAGGAGCTTGCAGCCAAAGCCGAAGATGGAGCGGAGGAGCTGGAAGATGCCGGATATCTGGAAAAACTGAATGCCAAGCTTTTAAAGGACGCGTCGTTTCTTGCTGTGAAAAAGGATAATACGATTTTTTTCAACGGGTCGGAGACTGTATCGGACAGCGAGCTTCTTCAGCTGCTGCCAAGTTACGGAGAGCCTGGCGTTGAGACGGAGGGCGGTATTTATTTCCACAGCGACGAGCAGGAGCTGATAAAGCGGGTTGATTTCAACTTTTCCGACGGCAGCGACGGAAGCATTTTTATCGTAACGCGGGCGGATCAGATTTTTCCGCAGATGCGGGCCATGTGGGAGGAAATGTTTTTCGCCACGATCCTGATCCTGGTGTTCACCAGCTTTGCCTTAAGCTTCTGGATCTACCGCGGCGTTGTATCTCCGCTGGAACAGCTGAAAAAGGCCACCCAGAATATCAAAGAGGGAAACCTGGATTTTACCGTTGAGGGAAGCGGTGTCAAGGAGATCAACGACCTGTGCGAGGACTTCGAGGAGATGCGCATCCGGCTGAAGGAAAACGCGGAGGAAAAGGTAGAATTTGACAGAGAAAACAAAGAACTGATCAGCAATATCTCCCATGATCTGAAAACGCCGATCACAGCGGTGAAGGGATATGTGGAGGGAATCATGGACGGTGTGGCAAATACGCCGGAGAAGATGGACAAATATATCCGGACCATTTATAATAAAGCCAACGAGATGGACCGTCTGATCAATGAGCTGACTTTCTATTCCAAGATTGACACAAACAGGATTCCTTATACTTTTGCGAAAATCCCCATTGCGGACTATTTTGAGGACTGTGTGGAGGAACTGAGCCTGGACCTGGAGGCGCAGGGGGTGGATCTGACCTATTTCAATTATCTGCAGGAGGAGCCGGTGGTCATTGCCGACGCCGAGCAGCTGAAACGGGTCATCAACAACATTGTCAGCAATTCCATCAAATATATGGATAAACCCCACAAGGTGATCAATATCCGTCTCCGCGACGTGGGCGACTTCGTTCAGGTGGAGATCGAGGACAACGGCAAAGGAATTGCCAACAAGGATCTGGTAAAGATTTTTGACCGGTTTTACCGCACCGACGCGTCCCGGAATTCTACCAGGGGCGGCAGCGGCATTGGACTTTCCATCGTGAAAAAAATCCTGGAGGATCACGGCGGAAAGGTATGGGCGACCAGCAAGGAAGGCGTGGGAACGACCATGTACTTTGTACTTAGAAAATATCAGGAGGTACCGATTCATGAGTAAGATATTGATCGTTGAGGATGAAGAGGCGATTGCGGATCTGGAAAAGGATTATCTGGAGCTTTCCGGATTTGAGGTAGAGATTGAAAACCGTGGAGATACAGGACTGGATAAGGCGTTGAACGACGATTATGATCTTCTGATCCTGGATCTGATGCTGCCGGAGGTGGACGGCTTTGAGATCTGCCGTCAGGTACGGGAAAAGAAGGATATGCCCATCATCATGGTATCTGCGAAAAAGGACGATATCGACAAAATCCGCGGCCTGGGTCTTGGCGCGGACGATTATATCACAAAGCCGTTTTCGCCCAGCGAAATGGTGGCGCGGGTGAAGGCGCATCTGGCCAGATATGACCGGCTGATCGGAAGCGGCCAGAAGGTCAACGATGTCATTGAGATCCGCGGGATCAAGATCGACAAGACTGCCCGCAGAGTGTGGGTCAATGGCGAGGAAAAGCAGTTTACAACCAAGGAGTTTGACCTGCTGACGTTCCTGGCGGAAAATCCCAATCATGTGTTTACGAAAGAGGAACTGTTCCGGGAAATCTGGGATATGGAATCCATCGGGGATATCGCCACGGTTACGGTGCATATCAAGAAAATCCGTGAAAAAATTGAGTTTAATACGGCGAAGCCTCAGTATATTGAGACGATCTGGGGCGTAGGTTACCGCTTTAAGGCGTAACTGCTCAGACGGAAAAACAGTGTTACTATTCACAGCAGCCGCAAACACTTGCTGTTTGCGGCGTGAGAACATGATTCAGGTGTGAGCGGCTTCCATTCGCAAAGCGGATTTTCATTGGAGCCGCGAAGTTACTGTGAACGACTGTGAACAGTAACAAAACAGAGAAAGGCAATGATTTGAGGGATGGGAAAGATTTTTTATCTGATGGGAAAAAGTGCGTCCGGAAAGGACCACATTTATGAATATCTGAAGCAGCAGGAGGATTTGAAGCTGCGGCCGCTGGTTCTGTACACGACGCGGCCCATCCGCCAGGGAGAGCAAAACGGCAGGGAATATTTCTTTACCGATGAAGAAAACCTGCAGAAGCTGCGCCAGGCGGGAAAAATCATTGAGGAGCGGATGTACCAGACAGTTCACGGGCCATGGTATTATTTTACTGCCGACGACGGACAGATTTCGCTGAATGACGACAGTTATCTGGGCATCGGCACGCTGGAATCCTATGAAAAGCTGAAAGCGTATTATGGGGAGGAACATATGTGTCCGCTGTATGTGGAGGTGGACGACGGTATCCGCCTGGAACGGGCGCTGCAAAGAGAGAAAAAGCAGGAAGAGCCGAAATACGCCGAGATGTGCCGCCGTTTTCTGGCCGACTGTGAGGATTTTTCCGAGGAAAAGATTGGAAAGGCGGGCATCACACACCGTTTTTATAACAATGGAGCGCTGGAGGACTGTTTTTCTGAAATTCAGAATTTTGTGGAACAAGTAAAAAAATTGTGATATAATGAATAGCAGAATCGTTATAACAAGCAACCTGTGATGATGCCAGGAGGTGATGAGTATGCAGGGATTTAAAGATGTGGCAGGTCATGAGGAGATTATCGCCCATCTGCAGAATGCGGTTAAGATGAATAAGGTATCCCACGCCTACATTTTCGGCGGGGAACACGGTTCCGGGAAGAAGCTTTTGGCTTCTTTGTTCGCGATGACGCTCCAGTGTGAAACGCAGGGAATCGAACCATGTATGCAGTGTACGTCCTGCAAGAAAGCGCTCAGCAAGAATCACCCGGATATCATTAATATCACACACGAGAAGCCGAATTCCATCGGAATCGAGGAGATCCGGCAGCAGCTGATCGACGACGTTTCCATTCGTCCCTATGAAAGCCGCTACAAAGTTTATATTGTCAATGAAGCGCAGAAAATGACGCTGCAGGCCCAGAACGCTCTTTTGAAAACCATTGAGGAGCCGCCGGCCTACGCGATTATTCTCCTGCTTGCGGACAATCCGGATTCACTTCTTCCGACGATTTCTTCCCGCTGTGTTATTCTGAATTTAAAACCGGTCAGCGATAATCTGGTAAAAACGTATCTGATGGAACGGATGCACATTCCGGATTATCAGGCGGAGGTAGACGCTTCCTTTGCCCAGGGAAATATCGGCAAGGCGGTGAGGATCGCGTCCTCCGAAGAATATGGGGATGTGATGGAGAACGCTCTGCGGCTGGTAAAATACGCGCAGAATATGCAGCTCTACGAGCTGGTGGAGGCGGTAAAAAGAATGACCGCCGAAAAAGATAATATTCAGGATTATCTGGATATCTTTTCCATGTGGTTCCGCGACGTTCTGTTGTTTAAGGCCACACGGGAAGTGGATTCGCTGGTGTTCAAGCAGGAGCTGGGCGCCATCCGCGACCGCGCTAAGAGAAGTTCATATGAGGGTCTGGAGCGCATTATCAGTGCGATACAGACGGCGGGAGTACGTCTGAAGGCGAATGTAAATTTCGAACTGACGATGGAACTTCTGTTCCTCACGATCAAGGAGAATTAAGGAATGATAAAAATTATCGGAGTACGTTTCCGCAACGTGGGAAAGGTATATTATTTTTCACCGAAAAGTTTTGATATATGTGTCGGCGACCATGTCATTGTGGAGACGGCGAGAGGCGTGGAATACGGCCATGTGGTGCTGGGCCCCAAGGAAGTGGAGGATGAAAAAGTCATTCAGCCGCTGAAGGAGGTCATCCGCCTGGCGACGCCGAAGGACGACGCAAAAGAGGAAGCCAACCGGAAGAAAGAACGGGAAGCCTTTCAAATCTGTCAGAAAAAGATCCGGGAGCATGAGCTGGACATGAAGCTCATCGACGCGGAATATACCTTTGACAATAACAAGGTGCTGTTTTACTTTACCGCCGACGGAAGGATTGATTTCCGTGAGCTGGTAAAGGATCTGGCGGCAGTGTTTAAGACGAGGATTGAGCTGCGGCAGATCGGTGTCCGGGATGAGACGAAGATCCTGGGAGGCATGGGAATCTGCGGCCGGCCGCTGTGCTGCCACACCTACCTTTCGGAGTTCGCGCCGGTTTCCATTAAAATGGCAAAGGAGCAGAATCTTTCCCTGAATCCGACAAAAATTTCAGGCGTCTGCGGCCGGCTGATGTGCTGTCTGAAAAATGAGCAGGACACCTATGAATACCTGAACAAAAAACTGCCAAACATGGGAGATTCTGTGATCACCCCGGAAAACCTGAAGGGCGAGGTGACGGGAGTCAATGTACTGCGCCAGCTGGTAAAGGTTCTTGTGGATGTCAACGATGAAAAAGAAATCCGGGAATATCCCGTAGGAGAATTGAAATTCCGCCCCAAGAATAAGAAAGACAAGTCAAAGGACAGGAAAAAAGATAAAAAATCAGAGGAACAGCTTTCCGCGGAGGAGATGCGGGAGTTGGAGAAACTGGAGGAGTAAAGTTACGATTCACGGCAGCCGTAAACGTAACGGGTAACGCTTCAGCCAGCGAAATAAAAATCCGGTAACAGTTCAGCCTGCCACTATCCCGCGAGGTGTTTTCGCACAGAATGTGCGAGAATCCCGAGGCCTGCAGCGCGAAACTGCATGAAATGCAGTTTCTGTGCATCGCGAAGCGTGTAATAGTTCAGCAACGCTGAACTGTTACAAAATCCGTAAGGGACTGCCGCAAAAGAGATGTTTTATTCCCGCGGGCAACGAGCCAAGTGGACATGCTTGCATGGCCGTTTGGAGATTGCCGCGAGGGTCAAAAACCCCGCAGCTTGCTGCGGAGTTTTTCACTTTCCCGGGAACATTGTTCCGGAGAGAGGAATGGCATCTGTTTTGCGGCAGTTTTGTGTTTCATGGGTCAAAGGAAAGGAAGAAACATGGATAAGAAACAGGAGCAAAGGGAGACGCTGATCCGGCCAGGCGAACGGCTGGACGATCTGCAGAATGGTTATTGGATGATACAGAATCCGGAGCAGTTTTGCTATGGCATTGACGCAGTGCTGCTGGCCTCCTACGCGCGGGTGAAGGAGGGAGAGCGGGCGCTGGATTTCTGTACAGGATCGGGAATCGTGCCGATTTTACTGAAAGCAAAAACCAGAGGCCGTCATTTTACTGGTCTGGAAATCCAGCACGACAGTGCAGATATGGCCAGGAGAAGTGTGGAGTACAATGGGTTGGAAGAGTGGATCGATATTGTGGAGGGGGATGTGTGCAGGACGGAAGAATATTTTCCGGCGGCATCCTTTCAGGCAGTGACCTGCAATCCGCCGTATATGACGGGAAACCACGGACTGACCAACGCCAACCGGGCGAAGATGATCGCCAGACATGAGGTGCTGTGCAGTTTTGAGGATATCGCAAAGGCTGCGGCCAGGGTGCTGGAGCCGGGCGGACGTTTTTATCTGGTACACCGTCCGTTCCGTCTGGCGGAGATCATGTTTGCGCTGAAGCAGCGGGGACTGGAGCCAAAGCGAATGCAGCTGGTGTATCCGTTCGTGGACAAGGAGCCGAATCTGGTGCTGCTGGAGGCGGTGAAAGGCGGGAAGCCGAGAATCACCGTGGAGAAACCGCTGATCGTGTATGAACGGCCGGGAGTCTATACGGAGGATATCCGGATCCTTTACGGCGACGGGCGCTGAGTGGGTTAAAAATCAGTAACTATTATAGTCCATTTTAAATGCTATTCTATTTCATTTCCGCGTTTTATGGATGAAGGCGCGGAATGAAAAGCAAATGAAATATAAAGATAAATAAAAGTAACAGTAACAGTTCAGCCTGCCATTTTCCCGCGAGGTGTTTTCGCACAGAATGTGCGAAAATCCCCAGGCCTGCAGCGCGAAACTGCATGAAATGCAGTTTCTGTGCATCGCGAAGCGTATAATCGTTCAACAACGCTGAACTGTTACAAATAAAATGGTTTATACTATTCAGCCAGCTGAATAGTTACTGAAATCATTACGGATACAGGAGGAAGCTATGGCGGGAACATTGTATTTATGCGCGACGCCCATCGGAAATCTGGAAGATATGACCTTCCGGGTTATTCGCATACTGAAGGAAGTGGATCTGATCGCGGCGGAGGATACGAGGAACAGTATCCGGCTGCTGAACCATTTCGAGATCCACACGCCAATGACCAGTTACCATGAATATAACAAGATAGACAAGGGAAGATATCTGATCGGCCAGCTGCTGGAGGGAAAGAACGTGGCCCTGATCACCGACGCCGGGATGCCGGGAATTTCCGATCCGGGCGAGGAGCTGGTGAAAATGGCCTACGAGGCCGGTGTGGCGGTAACTTCTCTGCCAGGTGCGTGCGCCTGCGTCACTGCTCTGACACTGTCGGGACTTTCCACACGCAGATTCTGCTTTGAGGCATTTCTTCCGGCGGAAAAGAAAGAGCGGCAGCAGGTGCTGGAAGAACTGCGGACGGAGACGCGGACGATCATCATTTACGAAGCGCCCCACCGGCTGGTGAAAACTCTGGAGGAATTGCTGGAAACCCTGGGAGACCGGCGGCTGACCGTCTGCAGGGAGCTGACGAAGAAACATGAGACAGCGTTTGTCACCACCATCCAGGAGGCGCTGGAGCATTACCGGATGACAAAGCCGCTGGGCGAGTGCGTGCTTGTCCTGGAGGGCAGAAGCCGCAGGGAGATGGAGCAGGAAGCACAGGCGGCCTGGGAGCAGATTTCTATTGAGGAGCATATGAAACAGTATGAACGCCAGGGCATCGGCCGGAAAGAGGCCATGAAGCTGGTGGCCAGGGACCGGGGGATGAAGAAGCGGGAGGTTTATCAGTATCTGGTGGAGCATTCTGAGGAGGAGTGACGTAACAGTTCAGCCTGCCACTGTCCCGCGAGGTGTTTTCGCACAGAATGTGCGAAAATCCCGGGGCCTGCAGCGCGAAACTGCATGAAATGCAGTTTCTGTGCATCGCGAAGCGTGTAATCGTTCAGCAACGCTGAACTGTTACGGATTGACGAAGATAAGTTGATTTTTTATTTGACGCATTGGTCTGGAAAAGCAGAGAGATTCATATAAATAAGAAAAACCTGCGTTTTCTGTGAAACCGACAGGAGGATGTTTGAACCTTGCAGCGGACGGCTTTTGGAACGGCAAGTTTTAAACACGCTTTGGTTCACAGGAGAACCGGAAGGATGATAGGATGAATTATCTTTGGGGCGGAATGCTGATTGTTGGAATTATCTATGGCGCATTGACCGGAAATCTGGACGCAGTGACAAATGGAGCGATTGGTGCGTCGAAGGAAGCGGTAACTCTCGCGATCGCTCTGCTTGGTGTGACGGCTATGTGGTCCGGGTTGATGGAGATTGCGTCGGGCGCGGGAATTATTGATTGGGTGACAGGAAAGATCCGCCCGCTGCTGCGTTTTCTGTTTCCGCGTATTCCCGAAGGCCATCCGGCGCTGGAAGCGATTTCTGTCAATATGATCGCGAATTTTTTCGGTCTGGGCGCAGCGGCGACTCCCGCGGGACTGAAGGCCATGGAGGAGCTGGAGCGGCTGGAGGAAGAACGCCGATGGAATCCAAAGGAGGATTCCTATGGAGGCAAAGAAAGACGTAAGCAAAAGAACAAAAATGGTATGCCAAGAGGAACGGCCAGCCAGGAAATGTGTACGTTTCTCATTGTAAACATATCCTCTCTCCAGTTGATCCCTGTCAATGTTATTGCTTATCGGGGACAGTATGGAAGCGTGAATCCTGTGGCCGTGGTAGGGCCGGCGATCGCCGCAACGGCAGTCAGCACGCTGGCGGGAATCCTTTTCTGCAAGATTATGGAGCGGATGAAAGATTAGAGCGTGTAATCGTTCAAATACACTCCGGATTGAAATTTGGCCAAGAGTGGAATATAATATTAGAGCGTGTTTGAAAATTCATTCCTGCAATCTGCACACCCCGCTTTGCGTGGAATTTTAGTAATTATTTAGCCAGCTGAACAATTACTAAAAAATATATAGAAAAGAGGAATCAACATGAACTGGAGCAAAAAATCTGTAAAAGAACTGAACAACAATGTATTTCAGGCCATTGGCGACGAATGGATGCTGATCACGGCAGAAAAAGACGGGATAGTCAATACAATGACCGCGTCCTGGGGCGCAATGGGCATTATGTGGGGAAAGACGGTTGCGACCGCATACATTCGTCCTCAGAGATATACAAAGGAATTTGTCGACGCGGCGGATACGTTCACACTTACATTCTTCGGCGGAGAAGAAAAGAAGGCGATGGGACTGCTTGGTTCCGTTTCCGGCAGAGAAATGCCGGACAAGATCGAGAAATCCGGCCTTCATGTTACAAAAGTGGATGGACAAGTAACCTTTGAGGAAGCGTTACTGGTTCTTGTATGCAAAAAGCTTTATGTACAGGAAATGAAACCGGAATGCTTTTTAGGCCAGGAGGAGATCGACCGCTGGTATCCGGAGAAAGATTTCCACTTTATGTATATGGCGGAGATTATCGACGCATATACACCAGAAAAAGAATAAGACCGTTCGCAACGGTAGAGCGTGTTTGAAAATTCATTCCTGTAATCTGTACGCCGCACTTTGCGTGGAATTTGGTAACAGTTCAAGCCTCCCGATTTTGGAACAAATTCCCCACAAACCGTGACACATATCCTGCAGAAAACAGTTTTCAAATAAGCTCTAAGGAGAAGAAGTTTGGAAGTAAACTTCCGGATCTACCATTATTGGCGCAGTCAGTGCGCCACGAAAGGAGTAACAATGACTTTTATTTATCCCGCGGTATTCTCTCCGAAAAAAGATGGAGAAGGATACCATGTGACCTTTCCGGATTTAGCCTGCTGCGAAGCAGAAGGCCCGGATCTGGAGGATGCATTGGAAAATGCCTCTGACGCAGCTTACAACTGGATCTGGTCCGAGTTTGAAGAGGAAGACTGTGACATCCCCCCAGCCAGCTCGGAGAGCGAGCTGGAACTGAAAGAAGGAGAATTTGTGCGCAACATCATGGTGCGGATCAAACTGCTTCCTGATAACGACTAGATTTTTTGTTTAGGGCGGACGAAAGAAGGCCTGGGCCGGCGGCATGTGGGGTTGGCGGGCGGCTGTGGAAAGGCGGAAAATCTAAACGTCCCGGAGGCGTTCCGGACGGGGACCGGCGCAATTCGACAGGAATGCCTGATGCATTCCCGTCTCAGTGCGCCTCGGACTCAGGGCGTGAAGCCCTTTGTCCGCCCCGTCCGGAACGCCTCCGGCACGTTAAGATTTTCCTGCCTTCCCACAGATGCCCGCCAACCCCACATGCCGCCGGCCCAGGCCTTCTTTCTGGTCTTCGCAAAAGCCAGACAATCGCCGCAAACACCCGGCCACCCCAACCAGAGCCGAAATCCGGTGAAAAGAGAAAGCCAGAAAGCGGAGCGGGGGAGAGGGCGTGGGGCGCAAGGGGGCGTCTGCGAAGACGCGAGAAAATCTTAACGCGCCAAAGTCCCGCCGGACGGGGCGGACGAAGGACTTCATGTCCTGAGTCCGAGGCGCACTGAGACGGGAATGCATCAGGCATTCCTGTCGAATTGCGCCGGTCCCC
>JAGHIA010000160.1 GCA_017887445.1 Fusicatenibacter sp. | reverse complement strand
TGCCTCTGTCCGAATGTCGGAGTGAGCACGAATCCTGCATTCTCCCCCGCCCGCCGCCCGCGTCCTCTCCCACTTCCGTCCGCCTTCTATCCCCCACCAATTGACAGTAAAATTATAAAAAGTTTGGGAATATTCTAAACTCTATTGCCTTTTCCCCACGAGATTGGTATAATATACTTACTTACAGGCGGAAAGATAAAAAACCTGTAAAATTCTTAGCAAAGGGGTTGGGACATCATGAAGATCACAATAAGCGGAAAAAATATCGACGTAACAGAAGGATTACGGGCAGCAGTCCAGGACAAGCTTGGAAAACTGGAAAGATATTTCACACCCGACACAGAAGTCATTGTCACATTGAGTGTAGAAAAGGAAAGACAGAAGATAGAAGTAACCATACCTGTCAAGGGCAACATCATCCGCTCCGAGCAGGTAAGCAACGACATGTACGTATCCATTGATCTGGTAGAAGAAGTGATCGAGCGTCAGCTTCGCAAATATAAAACCAAGATCGTGGACAAAAAGCAGGAAGGCGGAAACTTCCAGAAAGCCTATATCGAGAACGATTACATGGAAGACGAAGAAATCCGCATCATCCGCAGCAAGAAATTCGGAATGAAACCCATGTTCCCGGAAGACGCCTGCGTACAGATGGAGCTGCTGGGACATAATTTCTATGTGTTCCGCAACGCGGAGACCGACGAAGTCAACGTGGTATACAAGAGAAAAGGAAATACTTACGGTCTGATCGAGCCTGAGTTTTAAAGTATGTTGGAATTTTGAAAATGGATCGTTGACCGCATTCCGAAGTGTTCGGTGGTCTGACATCAAGCGTATCGTAACCGTTCAGCCAGCTGAACGGTTACGTCATATCATCAAAAGTTAAGTTTGGAAGTAAACTTCCAAATCTACCATTATTGGTGCAGCGAGTGCGCCATGAAAGGAGAAAGCATGGATATCCCCCGCAGGGAGTGAACAAAAGCACTTCTCTGCGGGGGATTTTTTTGTGAAGCTATGATGGAACCATTGGGTAAAAAGGATCTGTTTCCGGTTTGGCTCAGATCTTATGAATTAGTACATCTTATAAAAGTGATTAATTATATTAATTTTACTTATAATAATCCATATGATAAACTGAAAGTAGCGTATAACTGCAGAAGGATTTTTGTGTCAGAGTGTGTCTGCAAGCCGCAGGAATGAATTTTCAAACGAGCTCCAGCAAAAATCCACTGCTTCCGGCCTGCCGCAGGACAGGAATACTGCCGGCAACCGCTTGACAGAATAGAACGGTCACCACTGCCGGGATTCCCGTACATTCCAAAAAGCAGGCAGCGCCGGAACCCATGAAAAGAAAATGGAGGAACCCAATGAGTACAGTAAAACGCGTATATGTGGAGAAAAAACCTGATTTCGCGGTACAGGCAAAAGAACTGAGACATGAGATCAGACATTACCTGAATCTTTCCGCCGTTACAAATGTGAGAGTCCTGATCCGCTACGACGTGGAAAACGTCAGCAGCGAGACCTTTGAGAAAGCATGCCATGTAGTATTTGCGGAGCCGCCGGTAGACGACTTTTATTTAGAAGAATTTCCGCACAACCCGGAAGACAAAATCTTCTCGGTAGAATTTCTTCCGGGGCAGTTTGACCAGCGGGCAGATTCCGCGGTGCAGTGTATCCAGTTCCTGAAAGAGGACGAGACGCCGATCATCCGCTCCGCCACCACTTATGTCATCGAGGGAGACATCACCGGCGAACAGCTTCAGGCGGTGAAAAACCACTGCATCAACCCGGTGGATTCCCGTGAGATTGGTCTGGAAAAACCGGAGACTCTGGTGACAAACTTTGACGATCCGGCGGACGTTAAGATTTTTGACGGCTTCGCGGACATGCCCGAGGAGGAACTGAAAGCACTGTACGATTCCCTGGGACTGGCGATGACCTTTAAGGATTTCCTTCATATTCAGAACTATTTCAAAAAGGAAGAGCAGAGAGACCCGTCCATGACGGAGATCCGCGTGCTGGATACGTACTGGTCCGACCACTGCCGCCATACCACCTTCTCCACGGAGCTGAAAAACGTAACCTTCGGCGACGGTGATTACAAGGAGCCGATGGTAAAGACCTACGAGAAATATCTCAGTGACCGTGAGGAGATCTTCCGCGGCCGTGACGACAAGTTTGTCTGCCTGATGGATCTGGCGCTGATGGCTATGCGCAAGCTGAAAGCAGAGGGCAAGCTGCAGGATCAGGAAGAATCCGACGAAATCAACGCATGCTCCATCGTTGTGCCGGTGGATGTGGACGGCGTTGAGGAAGAATGGCTGATCAACTTTAAGAACGAAACCCACAACCATCCCACAGAGATTGAGCCGTTCGGAGGCGCGGCCACCTGCCTTGGCGGAGCGATCCGCGATCCGCTGTCAGGCCGTACCTATGTATATCAGGCCATGCGCGTGACCGGAGCGGCAGACCCGACCCGTCCCCAGAGCGAGACGCTGGAAGGAAAGCTTCCTCAGAAAAAGCTGGTGCGCGAGGCGGCCCACGGCTACAGCTCCTACGGCAACCAGATCGGTCTGGCCACCGGATATGTAAAAGAAGTCTATCACCCCAACTATGTGGCAAAACGTATGGAGATCGGCGCAGTGCTGGGCGCTGCTCCGAGAAACGCTGTGGTCCGTGAAAACTCTGACCCCGGCGATATCATCATCCTTCTTGGCGGGCGCACCGGACGCGACGGCTGCGGCGGAGCTACCGGTTCCTCCAAAGTACACACCACAGAGTCCATCGAGACCTGCGGCGCTGAGGTACAGAAAGGAAACGCTCCCACCGAGCGGAAGCTTCAGAGACTGTTCCGCAGAAAAGAGGTCAGCCTTCTGATTAAGAAATGCAACGACTTCGGCGCAGGCGGAGTTTCCGTAGCCATCGGCGAGCTGGCAGCCGGCCTTCAGATCAACCTGGACAAGGTGCCGAAGAAATATGCCGGTCTGGACGGAACAGAGATCGCCATTTCCGAGTCTCAGGAGCGTATGGCTGTGGTCATCGACCCGAAAGACCGGGAAGCCTTTATGAATTACGCGGCGGAAGAAAACCTGGAAGCCACGGAAGTGGCGGTTGTCACCGAGGAGCCGCGTCTGGTTATGAGCTGGAGGGGCAAGGAGATCGTCAACATTTCCCGCGCCTTCCTGGATACCAACGGCGCGCACCAGGAAAACGACGTATATGTTGAGATCCCGTCCAAAGCGGATACTGTGCTGAAACGTTCCGGAGACATCAGCGATGTGAAGGCAAAATGGCTGGAGACGCTGTCCGACCTGAACACCTGCTCTCAGAAAGGACTGGTGGAAATGTTCGACTCCTCCATCGGAGCAGCCAGCACCCTGATGCCTTACGGCGGAAAATATCAGATGACCGAGACGCAGGCTATGGTAGCCAAGGTTCCGGTGCCGGACGGAAAAACCGAGACGGTGACCATGATGAGCTACGGCTTCGATCCCTATGTGTCCAGCTGGAGCCCGTACCACGGCGCGATCTACGCGGTGACAGAGTCTATCGCAAGGATCGTTGCGGCAGGCGGCGACTTTAAGAAGATCCGCTTTACCTTCCAGGAGTATTTCCGCAGAATGACCGAGGATCCGGCCCGCTGGAGCCAGCCGTTCGCGGCGCTGCTCGGCGCATACGACGCGCAGATGGGATTTGGTCTGCCGTCCATCGGAGGAAAGGACAGTATGTCCGGAACCTTCAACGATATCGACGTGCCGCCGACCCTGGTATCCTTCGCGGTGGATGTGGCGAAGCTGGGCGACGTGGTAACGCCGGAACTGAAAAAAGCAGGAAACAAGCTGGTATGGATCCATATTCCGTCGGATGCTTATGATCTTCCGGAGTATGAAAACGTTATGAACCTGTATGAGAGAGTCCATGAGGACATGCAGGCGGGACGGATCGTATCTGCTTACGCGGTAGACCGTCAGGGTATCGCCGCGGCTCTGTCCAAGATGGCATTTGGAAACCACATGGGCGTGAAGGTAGAGCACAATGTGGATGCCCGCGACCTGTTCAGCCCGCTGTTCGGCGACCTGGTATGTGAGGTTCCGGACGGAAAAGTGGGAGAGCTGGCCTGCACGTACACAGTCATCGGCGAAGTGACCGGCGACGGTGTCTTCTCCTATGGCAATATGGAACTGTCCGAGCAGGAAGCTGAGGCTGCCTGGAGCGCTCCGCTGGAGAAGGTATTCCGCACGGTTTCCGGCGCGGAGACAGCTCCGGCCGAGGAACTGAACGTGACTCCGGCCCAGGAGGACGCGGCCATCGCAGACGGACTGTACAAGACCAGCCGGGTACACATCTGCTCCCACAAGCTGGCACAGCCGACCGTATTTATCCCGGTGTTCCCCGGAACCAACTGTGAGTACGACAGCACCCGTGCCTTTGAGCGGGCGGGCGCGAAGGTGATCACCAAGGTGTTCCGCAACCTGACTGCGGAGGATATCCGCGAATCTGTGGATGCCTTTGGAAAGGCCATCGATCAGGCGCAGATCATCATGTTCCCGGGTGGATTCTCCGCAGGCGACGAGCCGGACGGCTCCGCGAAATTCTTTGCCACCGCGTTCCAGAACGCGAAGATCAAAGAAGCGGTCATGAAGCTGCTCAACGAAAGGGACGGACTGGCGCTGGGAATCTGCAACGGCTTCCAGGCGCTGATCAAGCTGGGACTGGTTCCCTACGGCGAGATCACCGGACAGACACCGGATTCCCCGACGCTGACCTTCAACACCATCGGACGCCATATCTCCAAAATGGTCTACACGAAGGTTGTCACCAACAAGTCCCCGTGGCTGGCAAATGCCCAGACCGGCGGCGTTTACACCAACCCGGCGTCCCACGGAGAAGGACGTTTCGTTGCCAGCCGTGAGTGGATCGAGAAGCTCATGGCCAACGGACAGATCGCGACCCGCTACTGCGATGCGGACGGAAACTTCACCAACGATGAATACTGGAACGTCAACGGCTCCTACTGCGGCATCGAGGGTATCACCAGTCCCGACGGACGTGTACTTGGAAAGATGGCCCATGCGGAGCGGCGCGATCACGGCGTAGCAGTGAATATCTGGGGCGAACAGGATATGAAGCTGTTTGAATCAGGTGTGGCTTACTTTAAATAAAACGATAATAGAAAATTGCGACGCGAAAAAGCGTATCACTCTTGAGGTGGTACGCTTTTTTGCGTGCAGTGAAAGGTGTTCTGGCGGATCTGCGAGGACACGGAATACAGTGAAAACACACTGGAAAAATATGTAAAAAATTTTTTCAAAAAGTGAAAGCTTTTCAATTCTCTTTACATTATATAAGTAGATGGGCATCAGAGTGTGCTGTCCCGCGAGGTGTTTTCGCGCGAAATGCGCGAAAATCCCGAGGCCTGCGGCGCGAAACTGCATGAAATGCGGTTTCTGTGCATCGCGAAGCGTGTCATGGTTCAGCAACGCTGAAACATGGCAGATGGGCATCAGAGTGTGCTGTTCCGCGAGGTGTTTTCGCGCAGAATGCGCGAAAATCCCGAGGCCTGCGGCGCGAAACTGCGTGCAAAAGAAAAGTAAGGAGAAATTCGGTATGGAAGAGACGAATGAAGAGCGGTTCACAAGATATTTCTGTCAGTATAACGACGATCTGTTCCTGTATTTTGTGCGGGATCTGGAAGTGGATAAAGATACGGCAATTGACCTGCTGAGCGACGTGTGGTTTGTGTTCTGGGAAAAATTTCATACGGTGAAGGACCTGCAGGAGAAACAGATCAGAAAGTGGCTGTGGAAGACAGCCTACAACAAAGTGCGGAATTATAGAAGGAAAAAGTGTTATTACAGCGAAGTGCTGTACACGACGGAGAAACTGGATGAATTTCAGGCGGTGGAGTATGAGAAGGATTATGCCAGTGAAATGCTAGAGGAATGTATCCGTTCCCTGCGGCCTCTGGAGCAGGAGGTCATCAACACCCGCAGAACAGGAAAAAGCTACAAGGATATCAGCAGAAAGCTGAACAAAAGCGTCGCCTCCCTGGAGTGCATCTACTGCAGGGCGGTGAAAAAACTGAAACTCATGATTGGAGACAAGCTGACTTCTTTCTGGTAAAATAATAAAAAGTGTGTTAAAATAATCGTAAGATGTCAAGGTCAAAAGCTGGCACCCGCGGATGGGTTCTGAAAATTCACACATTTGCAGGAACCCTAAACCTCTTAGGTTTCAAAAATTTGCGTTGTGTTCCCAAAGAAAGCTGTTTGAGCTTGCGAGTTCTTTCTTTGGGAACACGGTTTTAGCAAATTTTTGAAAGCTTAGAGGTTCTTGGGTTCCGAAACCGTGTGAATTTTCAAAACCCATCCGCGGGTGCCAGCTTTTGACCTTGACATCATTGCAAATATGTCTGTCCCAGAAATGCAGGGGGTGGATTGGAATATGGAAAGCAGAAAGGATGGAGTTAGTCATGAGTGAGAAATATGTAGCGTATGTGGGAACCTATACACACGGGAGCAGTATAGGCATTCATCTGTATGATGTGGATGTGGAGGAAGGAACCCTGACGGAGCGGAAAGTTGTGCCGGTCAACAATTCTTCTCACATCTGCCGTTCACTGAACGGAAAATATCTGTATTCCATCGCGGATGAAGGCGTTGCGGTGTTTGCCGTGGAGCCGGACGGAGACCTGACGCCGATCAATAAAGTGGATATCGACGGTATGAGAGGCTGCTACCTGTCTGTGGACCAGACCGGAAGATACCTGTTTGTCGCCGGATACCACGACGGAAAGGTAACCGTTGTCCACACCCATCAGGACGGACGCCTGGGCAGCGTCATGGACGGCGTTTTCCACAAGGGTCTGGGAAGCGTTGCGGAGAGAAACTTCCGTCCCCATGTAAGCTGCGTGGTGCCGACGCCGGAAAATAAATATCTCTGCGCCGTGGACAACGGCATCGACCAGGTAAAGATTTACCGGATCAATAAGATCAGGGACCGCATCGAGCTGGTGGATATCCTCCGCTGCGGGCGGGAATCCGGCCCGAGAGAGCTGGTGTTCAGCGAAGACGGAAGATTCGCGTATCTGATCTGCGAGCTGCACAATGAAGTGGAAGTATATACCTATAATAGCGGCGGAAACCGCGGGCCTGTGTTTGAGAAGATCCAGACCGTAAGCACCACCTCCGACAATGTAGACCGGGCCCATGACGCCGCGTCGGGCATCTGTTTTTCTCCGGATCACAAATACCTGTTCACCTCCACTGCCGGGGACGACACGGTAGCCATGTTCAAGATTGATGAGGAAAGCGGCCGCCTGGAAAAGAAATTCGCGCTGCCCATCAGCGGGGAATATCCAAAGGATATCGCCATGTTCCCGGACGGAAAGCACATTGCGGTAGTGAACCATGAGTCCAACTCAATCACAACCTTCACCATCGATTACGAGAAAAATATCCTGGTGCAGAAAGGGCGTCCCATGAAGGTGGAAACGCCCAACTGCATCCTGATCACGAAACAGGGAGTCTGAAGCGTCGCTATTCAGCCAGCGGAGCAGTGACGGTATCCGGCCATTGAAAATCGCTTCGCAATGTGCCGCTGCAGACAGGAACAGTTTAAAGCTGTTCTCCCCAGATTTTCTGAAGATACGAAAGACGCGACGTGCTGCCCACCAGCAGCGCGTCCGCCAGTGTCAGCGCCGCCATAGCTTCCACGACGACTACGGCTCTCGGTACGATCACCGGGTCGTGGCGTCCCTTGATGCAGATGTCGATCTCCTCTCCCGAGCGGTTGACGGTTTTCTGCGGGGAGGCGATGGACGGCGTTGGTTTTACTGCGGCGCGAAGGACAATCTCGCTGCCGTCGCTGATCCCGCCGAGAATACCGCCTGCGTGGTTGGAGGTCTTCGCCGTGGATCCGTCCGCCTGTCTGCAGAACCCGTCGTTGTCCTCCAGGCCGGTGGACGCGGCTGCCTGGAAACCGTCGCCGATCTCCACGCCCTTCACTGCGCCGATGGACATGACGGCCCGGGCCAGGGAGGCATCCAGCTTGTCGAACACCGGCTCGCCAAGACCGGCAGGCACTCCGCGGACCACACATTCGATAATCCCGCCTGCGGAATTTTTCGAGGCCATGCAGGATTCCAGATATTCGGCTGCTTTCTGCGCGGCCTCGCCGTCTGGCATGTACAGCTTATTGCGGAAGATCTCTTCCTGGGAGAAGGTTTGGATTTCCACAGGTCCGATGGAGCGGGTGTAGGTGCAGAAGGAAATGCCAAGCTCTGAGAGCAGCTTCGCGGCCACCGCGCCCCCGGCTACCCGCCCGATGGTCTCCCGCCCGGAGGAACGTCCGCCGCCCCGGTAGTCCCGGAAGCCATATTTGGCGTCAAAGGTAAAATCCGCGTGTCCCGGGCGGTAATAGGACGCGATCTCGCTGTAATCCTTTGAGTGCTGATCTTTGTTAAACACCACGAGGGAAATCGGGGTGCCCGTAGTGTATCCCTCAAAAACGCCGGAGAGGATTTCTGCCCGGTCCGGCTCGTTTCGCTGCGTGGTGTAACGGCTCTGGCCGGGTTTCCTCCGGTCGAGAAATTTCTGAATATCCTCTGAACTCAGTTTAAGACCCGCCGGACATCCGTCGATGACGACGCCGATTCCTTTTCCGTGGGATTCTCCCCAGGTTGTAATACGAAAAACAGTTCCAAATGTTGAACCAGCCATAAAAAATCTCCACCTTTTTGTTATTTTAAAATCTATTATAACGGATTCGAAAGAGGACGTAAAGTTAAAAATAGGAACGTAAAACCGCCCGGAATCGTTTGACAAACCTATGGGCAGCGATTATAATGAGTTTGTATTTCGGGCAGAATATGCTTAAAGCGTGTTTGAAAATTGTTTCTGCGAAAATAGATTTTCAAACACACTCTAAAACAGGAAAGGATGTGTTGTTATGGAAAGCGGACCTGCGCCCCGATTATGCAGCTTAAAAAGAAAAAACAGAATAAGCCGGTAAGGGACGGGTCAGCGAAGCTTCTTTGTCCCTTGGCGGACAGAGAAAGGAGATAACAGCATGATTCGTATTTTCAAATCCGTGGAGGATGTTATCAGACCTGTAGACACCGCATGCGAAGGCTGCTGGATCGCACTGACGGACCCCACGGCCACAGAGGTATTTGAGATCGCCCAGCGTCATGAGATCGACGTGGATCATCTGCGGGCAGCGCTGGACGAGGAGGAACGTTCCCGTATCGAAGTGGAGGATCATTACACGCTGATACTGGTGGACATTCCCGTGATTGAGGAGAGAAACGAGAAGGACTGGTTCGTCACCATTCCCCTTGGCATCATTGTGACGGACAGTGCGATTTTTACCATCTGCACGGAAGACACGCCGATCCTCAGTTCTTTTATGGAAGGAAGGGTGAGGAATTTTTCCACCGGAAAACGGACAAGATTTATCCTTCAGATCCTGTACAAGAACGCCAGTATGTTCCTTCACTACCTGCGCATCATCGACAAGAAAAGCGAGCAGGTAGAGGGAAAACTTCACAAATCCCAGCGAAATCAGGAGCTGATCGAACTTCTGGAGCTGGAAAAATGTCTTGTTTATTTTACCACCTCCCTTCGCTCCAACGAGGTGGTGCTGGAAAAACTCATGAAGACCGAGAGCATCCGCCACTATCCGGAGGACGAAGAGCTTTTGGAGGATGTCATCATCGAGAACAAGCAGGCCATCGAGATGGCGAATATTTACAGCAACATTCTCAGCGGAACAATGGATGCGTTCGCGTCCGTTATTTCCAACAACCTGAATATCGTTATGAAATTCCTCACAACCATCACCATCGTCATGTCCGTGCCGAACATTGTGTTCAGCGCCTACGGCATGAATGTGAACAGCAAGGGAATGCCGTTCGCTTCCAGTCCTCTGGGATTCTGGATCGTGATTCTGATTGCGGCGGTGATCTGTCTGGTGGTTGCGATGATTTTCAAAAAGAAGGACATGTTTTAAAAAGAAAGAAGAAGGTCAATGAATTTTTTAAACAAATTAGAGCGTAAATTTGGGCGTTATGCCATTCCGCATCTGACAAGATATATCATCATTACCTATATTATAGGGTATATTTTGTACTATGCGTTCCCGGCGCAGCTGTTTTATCTGACGCTGGACCCGTATGAGATTGTGTTTCACGGGCAGATCTGGAGGCTTGTGAGCTGGCTGTTTATTCCGCCTGGCAGTCCGGATATTTTTACCGTGATCATGCTGTTTTTTTACTATAATATTGGATCGACGCTGGAGCAGGCCTGGGGAGATTTCCGGTACAATGTCTATATCTTTTTCGGTATCATCATGACAGTGATCGGAGCGTTTCTGCTGTTTGTGTTTACCGGATTTTCCTATTTTGGCGGCTATGCGCTCAGCTTCAGCACTTACTACATCAGCCTTTCCATTTTCCTGGGATTTGCCATGAGCTTCCCGGATATGCAGGTGATGCTGTATTTCCTGATTCCGATCAAGATGAAATACATGGCGCTGGTCTACGCGGTTATTGTGGCCATCGACTTTTTCCGGGGAAATATTGTCACAAAGGTGGCGATCGCGTTCTCTCTGGCCAGCGTGATCATTTTCTTCTTTGCCACGAGAAATTATAAGCGGTACAGTCCCAAAGAGCGGAAGCGCAAAAATGATTTCAGGAAAGCAATGTCGCGAAGGGACGCGCAGAATTACGCCAACGGAGCGATGCACAAGTGCGCGGTATGCGGCAGAACGGAACTGGACCATCCGGAGTTGGAATTCCGCTACTGTTCCAAGTGCAATGGAAATTACGAGTATTGTCAGGATCACCTGTTTACTCATGAGCATATCAGATAAAATGTCCGTAACAAGTGAACCATAATAAGATCAAAAATAAAAATGAGCAGGAGAGTGAGACTATGAGAAGAACGAAAATTGTTTGTACGATGGGACCGAATACAAATTCCAAGGAAATGATGCAAAAGCTTGTGGAGAACGGCATGGACGTAGCGCGTTTCAATTTCTCCCATGGAGACCATGAGGAACAGAAAATGCGTATGGATCTGCTGAAGGAAGTCCGCAAAGAGCTGAAGGTTCCGGTTGCCATCCTGCTCGACACCAAGGGACCGGAGATCCGCACCGGCGAGCTGGCGGACCATAAAAAGGTGACGCTGACGGAAGGACAGACTTTTGTGCTCACATCGGAAACGATCGTGGGCGACGCGAACAGAGTTTCCATCACTTATGATAAGCTGGCCTGCGATGTGAAGGCCGGCGGGACGATCCTCATCGACGACGGTCTGATCTGTCTGAATGTTGAGCAGATTGAGGGAACAGATATTATCTGCCGCGTTATCAACGGCGGAGAACTGGGAGAGAAGAAGGGCGTCAACGTTCCGGGGGTTTCTATCAATCTCCCGAACATTACCGAGAAGGATAAGAACGACCTGCTGTTCGGTATCGAGCAGGGCATCGATTTTGTGGCCGCCTCCTTTGTGCGCAACGCGGAGGCCATCCGTGAAATCAAAGAACTTCTCCGCGCCAATGGCGGAGAGGACATTGACGTTATCGCCAAGATCGAGAATGCCGAAGGTGTGGAGAACATCGACAGCATCATCGACGCCGCGGACGGAGTGATGGTAGCCCGCGGAGACCTTGGCGTGGAGATTCCTGCCAGCGACGTTCCCCATGTGCAGAAGATTATTATTGAAAAATGCAACCATAAATATAAACCGGTTATCACAGCCACACAGATGCTGGATTCCATGATCCGCAATCCGCGCCCGACCCGCGCGGAGGTTTCCGACGTGGCCAACGCCATTTACGACGGCACCGACGCGGTCATGCTGTCCGGGGAAACCGCCCAGGGCAAATATCCGCTGGAGGCAGTGCAGATGATGGCGAAGATCGCCGAGTCTTCCGAGGAGTTTCTGAAATTTGCCGATTACCGGGATTCCGATTCCCTGAAGGGCAAGCTCAATGTGTCCAGCGCCGTGGGCTTCGCGGCGGTGACCATGGTAGAGCGTCTGAACGCGTCCTGTATCGTGACGCCGACCATGACCGGACAGACGGCGCGGGTGATCTCCAATCTCCGTCCGTCAGTGCCGATCTACGGCGTGACCCCCAACGAGAGGACCCGCAGAAAAATGCAGCTTTACTGGGGCGTTATGCCGGTGACCGGATACGAGGAGGACAGCACGGAGAACATTATCTCTCACGCTATGTATATGGTGCTGCGGGAAGGCCTGGTACACAGAGGTGAGATGGTGATCTTTACCGCAGGCGACCCGGCGACCAACGAGGTGTCCGGCGAAGGCTATATGACGAATATGCTTCAGGTCATTCAGGCAAAATAAAGCGTGCAGATGCACAGGAAAGAGACAAAAGAAGGAGAAACAGGAAAAGATGGCAAAGAAACCATTTGTGACAAAAGAGAAACTGGAAGAAATCGCGGCGCAGATCCCCACACCGTTTCATATTTACGACGAGAAAGGACTCCGTGAAAACGCCAAAGCGGTGCAGGAAGCGTTTTCCTGGAACCCGGGATTCCGTGAGTATTTCGCGGTGAAAGCCAATCCCAATCCGAGACTGATCAAGATCCTCGGCGAGTACGGCTGCGGCTGCGACTGCTCCTCCGAGACAGAGCTGATGCTGTCAGACGCTATGGGATTCCAGGGAGACAAGATCATGTTTTCCTCCAACGTAACCCCGGCGGCGGAATATCAGCTGGCGGAGAAGCTGGGAGCGATCATCAATCTGGACGATTTTACCCACATTGATTTTCTGGAGAAGACCATCGGTTATATTCCGGAGACCATCTCCTGCCGCTACAATCCGGGCGGACTGTTCTCAATCAGCAACGATATCATGGACAACCCGGGAGACGCAAAATACGGCATGACCACCGAGCAGCTGTTTGAGGCGTTCCGCGTGCTGAAAGCAAAGGGCGCAAAACGTTTCGGTATTCATGCGTTCCTGGCCAGCAATACGGTGACCAACGAATATTATCCGAAGCTGGCCGGCCTGCTGTTTGAGCTGGCTGTGAAGCTGGAGAAGGAGACAGGCGCGAAGGTAGCATTCATCAATCTGTCCGGCGGCGTGGGAATCCCCTATCGTCCGGATCAGGAGTCCAACGATATCCGTGTCATCGGAGAGGGGGTCCATAAGGCGTACGACGAAATCCTTGTGCCGGCAGGTATGGGAGACGTGGCAATCTATACGGAGATGGGACGATTTATGACAGGGCCTTACGGCGGAGTTGTGACCCGCGCCATCCATCAGAAGCATATTTACAAAGAATATATCGGATGCGACGCCTGCGCGGTCAATCTGATGCGCCCGGCCATGTACGGCGCTTACCATCACATTACCGTCATGGGCAAGGAGGACGCTCTGTGCGACCACAAGTACGACGTGACAGGTTCGCTCTGTGAAAACAACGATAAATTCGCCATCGACCGGATGCTGCCGGAAATCGAGATCGGGGATCTTCTGTTCCTTCACGACACGGGAGCCCACGGATTCTCCATGGGTTATAATTACAACGGCAAGCTGCGTTCCGCGGAGGTGCTTCTGAGAGAGGACGGAAGCTTTGAGCTGATTCGCCGGGCGGAGACACCGAAGGATTACTTCGCGACCCTGGACGGGACGCCGGAGTATCGGAAGATGTTTGGCGAGGATTGAGTTTCGCAATCGAGTTGGGAATTGCGTTTGGCGAGATTAGCGAATAAAAAACCTTGCACAGTGAGAGGAATTGTGTTATTATAAATTACGGCTCGTGAAGCAGTTCACGAGCCGTAATCAGCCGCTGTGGCGGAATTGGCAGACGCACTTGACTCAAAATCAAGCGGGAAACCATGCCGGTTCGAGTCCGGCCAGCGGCATTAGAATTTTCAGCCCTGAACTTTCAGAGTTCAGGGCTTTTTTATAGGCAAGATAAAAGGTCCGCATATTTTGCTGTTCATATTCTATAATGATACGGACAATATTTCAGTAAGTAGTCAGCGGCTGGGCATAGAGATTTTAGAACAGGAGGGACTCATATGAACAACACAATCCAATACAAAGGCTACATTGGCAGCGTTGAGTTTTCTGAGGAGGACGGACTCTTCTTTGGCAAGGTTATGGGGGTGCGTTCTCTGATCTCCTATGAAGGTGAAACTGCAAAAGAACTCATTGCTGATTTCCATGGCGCTGTTGACGATTACTTGAAAATGTGTGAAGCAGAACACCGGACACCGGAAGTTGCATATAGCGGAATATACCATGGATTTATTACGGGCTATGCAGGAAAGACACTCAGTAAGATCTTATACCGGCAAACCGATTGAAGGCGAAAAGCGAGCGGCTTTGCAGTCTTATATTAAGCAATGCAACCAGGAAAGCGGCCTGCATTTTCAGCTTGTTCTGGACGAGTCCAATGCTTTTGACAGCTTTCTGGCCCATTATGGAAAATTTTCCGGGGTTCGAACTTATATTGCGCTTGTGGGAAAAAAAGGACGAGAAGCTGGAGGAAGCGTGTGGTTACTACGGAGAGAAGGTTGTCCTGTACGCGCAGACTCTGGGGCTAAATACTTGCTGGGTGGATCTGACCTACAGCAAAGGGAAAGCCAGGGTGCAGATTGACAAAGGAGAAAAGCTGTGCCTTGTGATCGCAGTTGGCTACGGAACGACGTTGATTCGGAGAAAATCGGGTTAGAGCGTATTTGAGAATTGCAGGAATGAATTTTCAAACACGCTCTGGGAGAGCGTGGAAACCTGGATTTATTCCTGCTTCTGTGATAAAATATACAAAAGAAAGAGCGTGATAGATTTCGTTTCATGAGGGCGGATCGATGAATAAAAAATTCAAAGAATTTTTGCAAAGAGCTATCGATTTACAATCTGTGGGGATTGACCTCCATGGAGATCATACAAACTATTTTTGCACGCCCAAAGGGGCATCGGTTTTTGGCTGGGCAGGAGTAGATGGCATCCACTTCTGTTTCATCCGTGGATTTGGAGACATGGTCTTTTCTGTCAGTCCTATGAATACTTTTCCGGATCATGTTCACCCATTGGCAAAAAGTTTTACAGATTTTCTGCGGCTTCTCTTGGCCTGCGGTCATGTGGCGGCAATCGAGCAGGCGTGGATGTGGAGCGAAGCACAGTTTGAAGCTTTTCTCCGTGAAAACCCTGTGACGAAAGAACAACAGCAGACGTTATCGGAGATTTCACGGCAGATGAATCTGACACCTATGGAGCAGCCGTGGGCATATATCAAAACTCTGCAATCCTCTTTTGACCGAAGCAAGATCCGGTTTACGGACGAATATTACGAGGTTGACAGGGAGCCGGAGACGGAATTGGCTGCTCCGGAGTGGAAGGTCTATTTTGCTGGGAATTTCTGGGGACACCATGGCAAGGACCATGCCGGAAAAGAGATCAGGATTGAGAAAGGATTTGATTGGGCGGGGTATCATTGGGTGATCCCGGCAGCCTATTCATGCAGCAAAGGAATTGTCGTTGATTTTTGTATGCGGGTGGATCCGAAGGCTATCCGCGATTTCATGAATAAGTGGGGTCTGGACTGGGAAAATGCCGCGGGGAAAGAGATTACCTGTGAGCAGCGGTTGCAGATGGCCTTGGAAAATCCGCTTTGTTTTTCATTTACCCCTTATCTGAGGTTAAATGAGAAGATATTACAGACCACCCATGGCTGCGCTGTGAGCTTTTATCCAGGTCTGCCGGAGGGTGTTGTCAATGAGCCGAAAGCCGAATGGGTCATCGATCATTATGGTCTGGACAGAGCTTTCGGATGGGTGATCAGCAGAAACGTGTTTCCTTGGGAAACCAGGCGCCGTCCGGATATCCATTCGCTTTCGCTGACCATGAAACAGCAGCCGGAACAGGTTCCGGGCGCGCGCTTTAAGGCTCACGCGGCTGGAGATTCTTTTATGTTTTCCCATCCTGTCAGCGGGACGACGCATACACTGACCGTGCAGGCAATGGAACAGCAGACAATTCCTCAAACTGGTTTTGGCTCTGACCGCTGGAAATTTCCGACACATCATATGGTTATGAGCTATACGGTTACTCCCGAACCAATCGAGGCTCTTTCGATTTTAGACTGTGCGGAAGGAGACAGACCGGTAGAGATCGCGTCAGACAATGATTCGTCCCATCCGGCCGTTGGCTGTGCCTGTTTTTCTATTGGTGTTATTGGTGGTGCGGACAGTCCGACAGTGATTGTGTACGGCCCGAATCCACAGGCAAAGCTTCATGCTGCCTGTTCGTCTCTGCACTTTGAGCCGGTTTGTGATGATATAGAATGGTATATGGTGTTTCATGTCACGCAGTTTGACGAAGCATCATTCCCATTGATTGAGAAAAAACCGAAAGGAGGAAAATACAAATGAAACAATCAATGCTTTACCCGCGGGCGTCTGCCGTGCGGCGTGTGGTGGACCTGGGAGGAATGTGGAAGTTCTGCCTGGACTGGGACGGAAACGGAGATGCGCTGGGGTGGAAGGACGGCATACCGGGGGATGAACGGATCCCTGTGCCGGCCAGCTTCAACGACTTCTACACGGACAAGGACATCCGTGAATTTGCCGGTGATTTCTGGTACGAGACAGAGGTGTTTGTTCCGGGAGAATGGAAAGACATGCATATCGACCTGAGATTCGCGGCGCTGACTCACAGAGGTACGGTTTATGTAAACGGGCAGGAGATTATTTCCCATGAGGGTGGATTTCTTCCGTTCTCCGCGCGGATCGATGAGGTTGTGAAGTGGAATGAGAAGAACCTGGTAGTGGTAAAGGGAAACAATGAGCTGAGTTTTACGTCTCTGCCGGCAGGAATCACACAGACGCTGAAAACCGGGAAAAAAATGGTGCGCCCGTTTTTTGATTTCTTTAATTATGCGGGAATCCAGCGGCCGGTAAAGCTTGTGGCGCTGCCGAAGGAGAGTATTGTGGATTTCACTGTGAACCATCGGCTGGAAGGAACTACGGCTTATGTGGAGTATCAGACAGTGACCACCGGGGAACATCCGGTGACGGTGGAAGTGTACGACGAGGCCGGCAGCTTTGTGGCGAAGGCTGAGGGCGCGGCGGGAACCATAGAGATCCCGCAGGTACATCTCTGGGAAGTGCGCAATGCCTATCTGTACCGTTTTGTACTCAGGATTACCGAAGGGGACGCGGTGATCGACGAATATGAGGAAGAGATCGGCATCCGTACCTTTGAAGTCCAGGGAAATCGTTTTCTGCTCAATGGACATCCGGTTTACCTGAAAGGATTCGGAAAACATGAGGACAGCGATATTGTCGGCCGGGGATATCATCCGGGCGTGATCAAGCGGGATTTTGAGCTGATGAAATGGATTGGCGCCAATTCTTTCCGTACGTCCCACTATCCGTACAGTGAAGAAATTTATCAGATGGCGGACCGGGAGGGATTCCTGGTGATCGACGAGGTTCCGGCTGTGGGATTCTTTGAGAGCCTTGTAAATTTTGTGGATGCGGTCAGCGGAAAATCCACCAATTTCTTCGAACGGGACACGGTGCCGGAACTGAAAAAGAATCATCTGGACATGGTGGAAGACCTGATCCGCAGGGACAAGAACCATGCCTGTGTAATCGCATGGAGCCTGTTTAACGAGCCGGATACCATGAGCGAGAGCGCGACGCCTTACTTCGCGGATATTTTTGCCAGAGCGCAGGAGCTGGACGTACAGAAGCGGCCAAGAACCTTTGCCATGGAACTGAATTCGTCGCCGGAGAAATGTACCTGCTATCAGTTCTGTGATTTCCTTTGCTTTAACCGGTATTATGGCTGGTATCTGCTGGGCGGTTATGAGATGCAGGATGCGGAAGAGGCATTCCGCAAGGAGATGGACGCATGGCTGGCGAAGGGCGTTGACTGTCCGTTTGTCTTCACGGAGTATGGCTGCGACAATCTCCAGGGAGAATACAAACTCCCCAGCGTACAGTGGAGCGCGGAATATGAACTGGAGTATCTGAAGATTTATGAGAGAGTCTTTGATTCCTATGACTGCATCAAAGGCGAGCAGGTTTGGAATTTCGCGGATTTCCAGACGGTGGAAGGGATTATGCGCGTTAATGGAAACAAGAAGGGCATTTTTACCCGCCAGAGACAGCCGAAAGCGGCGGCTTATTATTTCAAAAACCGCTGGGAAAATCTTCCGGTGGATTACAAAGGGTAAAGTATCATAGAAAGGAAGCCGATATACCGATTGTTCCATCCTTATAAAAGAATAAGATGATATATGCTCTAAGTGACTTCTTGATCATGGTTCGTGAAGCAGTCACTTAGAGCATTTTCATCTCAGAAAATATGGCAATGAGAAGCAAACCGCCAAGCTGAAATATCCGCCAGCCCTTTGGCCTGCTCCGGCCGAAATCTGCGGGTTGGTTCAAACATTTTCCAGGCATAACTATTCAGCCAGCTGAATTGTTACGGCATCCGGCCATTGAAAATCGCTTCGCGATGGGCCGGATGCCTGCATGAATTTTGACTATTCCGCGGTAAACGGAACCACGTCCTTTACCGCCTCCGCCGGTGTGATCACGGCGTCTCCGTTGTCGATATCCACCAGCTGATATCTGTCGTTGCCCATTTGAAGTTCTTTCATATAAGTCAGCTGCCGCAGGCCATGGCGGGATTCCATACGGTGGACAAGGGCATGGCGGTCTTCTTCTTTGAGGGCGTACACCAGATCCACCGAAGCCTGGTCCACAGCCAGAAGGTCCAGGGAGGCCACGATGCCGATGTTGGGGGTGACCACCGGCTCCGCCGCGGTGCCTTCGCAGTCGCAGGAGACGGACATATTCCGCATCACGTTGATGTAGCAGATATGGCCGGAAAAATGGTCGGCGACGGCCTTTGCGGATTCCGTCATCCGTTCCATAAATTCTTCGTTGGAAATATCCCACATATCGTCGGAGCCGGGGGTGGTGTGAATCATTGCCTTCCCCACGCGTCCGTCGGCGCAGCCGATGCCGATGTTCTTGTTGGAGCCGCCGAACCCGCCTTTGCTGTGGCCCTTAAAGTGGGTCAGCACAAACAGAGAGTCGTAGGTTTCCAGATTTTTGCCCATGGACATTTCTGCAAACCATTTTCCGCCGTTGGTCGGGAACATGGCCGTGCCGTCCGCGTCCATGATATCCACCGGGCAGAAGGTCCAGCCGTTGACCCGGAGGGTCTCCCGATGGTCTTCGGTGGTATAGCGTCCGCCCTCATAGTAAGTGTTTGTCTCGACGATGGATGCTTCGGGAAGCCGGTTCCGAATCAGAGCTTCCACCCACGGACGGGGGATGATGTTGGGGCCGTGGGGTTCGCCGGTGTGCAGCTTGATCCCGGTCTTACCGGTGAGAACACCGCCCACCCGGTCGAACAGTTTCATCAGTCCCTCGGGGGACAGATCTCTTGTAAAATAGACCACAGATGTTTCGCCCTGACGCTCACAGTAGGGTACATAGCGGTTTCCGTTGGTTCCGGGAACAGGTTTTTGTGATTGCATGATCGATTCCTCCTATTCATAGGTGGCGTTTCCCAATGCCGGAGCGATTACCTGACATTGGGAAACCTTGTCAGTGATAATTTAACGGTTGCCAAAATGTGTTTGAAAATCATTTTCTGCAATCTGCACGCCCCACTTTGCGTGGAATTTGCCCCGAAATCAGTCAGCGTAACCCGCTATGCCTCCTGATTTCGGAACAAACGCCCCACAAACTGTGACGCACATCTTGCAGAAAGCAATTTTCAAACACGCTCTGGTATCAGTATAAGACCTGGAGTGTACTCCAGGTCAAGGGGAGAATGTATTTTTTCTGATACATTCTTGTTTTGCGCCGCGGCCGCGTGTATAATGAATGCGATACGGCACAAAGCATCGCTATAACTGTTTTGTTTTGCTGAACGGTGTGCCAGGTAAGCCATAGGAAAAGAAAGGAAAGGTGTCAGCCATGTTAAAAGGAAAGACAGTGGTTCTTGGAGTGACGGGGAGCATCGCGGCGTTTAAGGCGGCGTCTCTGGCCAGTATGCTGGTAAAACAGGGGGCGGAGGTGCATGTGATCATGACAGAAAACGCCGTGAACTTTATCAACCCCATCACCTTCGAGTCTCTGACGGGACGAAAATGCCTGGTGGATACCTTTGACCGGAATTTCGAGTTCCAGGTGGAGCATGTGTCGCTGGCAAAAAAGGCGGACCTTGTGATGGTAGCCCCGGCCAGCGCCAATGTGATCGGAAAGATGGCCTGCGGAATCGCCGACGATATGCTGACGACCACGATCCTGGCCTGCACCTGTCCGAAGCTGGTGGCCCCGGCTATGAATACGCGTATGTTTGAAAACTCCATCGTTCAGGAAAATATGAGAAAGCTGGAGGCTCACGGCTTCCGTATGATCTCGCCGGCGGTGGGATATCTGGCCTGCGGAGACACGGGAGCGGGAAAAATGCCCGAACCATCGGTGCTTCTGGAGCATATCCTCATGGAGATTGCCTTGGAGAAGGATCTGAAAGGCAAAAAGCTTCTGGTCACTGCCGGTCCGACCCAGGAAGCCGTGGACCCGGTGCGCTATCTGACCAATCATTCCACGGGAAAAATGGGGTATGCGCTGGCGAAGATCGCGTCCATGCGCGGGGCACAGGTGACGCTGGTCTCCGGGCCGGTACAGCTTGAAACGCCCCTTGGCGTAGACCGGGTGGATGTGACCACAGCGAGACAGATGTTTGAGGCAGTCAAAAAGCTGGCGCCGGAGCAGGACATTGTGATCAAGGCCGCGGCGGTGGCGGATTACCGGCCGGCACAGGTGAGCAGCGAGAAGGTCAAAAAATCGGACGCTCAGCTGTCGATCCCGCTGGAGCGCACGGATGATATCCTGCAGTATCTCGGCGATCACAGAAGCGGTGGACAGTTTCTGTGCGGCTTTTCCATGGAAACGGAGCATATGCTGGAAAACTCCCGGCGAAAGCTGGAGAAGAAGCATCTGGACATGATCGTGGCCAACAACGTGAAAACGGAAGGCGCAGGCTTTGGCACAGATACCAATGTGGTGACGATCCTGACAAAGGACGGCGCCATGGAGCTGCCGAAAATGAGCAAGGAGGAAGTGGCAGGCCGGATTCTGGACATGATCTGCCAAAAGGCCGTATGAAAATCAGGGAAAACCGTACCGGAGGACTCCGGACGATATTCCCGAAATTGTAACCTGTAAACCAACAGATTGGTAACCGTTTGGCCAGCTGAACGGTTACACGGATTGTACAGTATCCCCATGGGAACTGTAACAAGGAGGACATTATGACAACAAAATCGAACACAGTAAAACCTGCAGGAAGCATGGGCAGCTCCACCAAAAGGATCGCCATGCTTGCGCTCTTTTCCGCGCTCATCCTTCTGATGGCGTTCACACCGTTTCTCGGCTATATCCCCCTGGGATTCACACGGGCGACGATCATCCATATTCCGGTGATCCTCGGCGCGCTGCTGCTGGGACCTGCCAACGGGGCGATTCTTGGCTTCGTTTTCGGCCTGACCAGCCTCATCAACAATACGGTAAATCCCACGGCGACATCTTTTGTTTTCAGCCCGTTTTATTCCCTTGGCGAGTTTGACGGCGGATGGCAAAGTCTGATCATCTGTCTGGTTCCGAGAACATTGACCGGTGTGGTTCCCTATTATGTTTACCGGCTGTTCCATAAACTGAATAAAAAGTTCCGTCCCAACGCGGCGGTACCGCTTGCGGCAGCCGGTGTGTCCGGAGCGCTGACCAACACACTTCTGGTCATGAGCATGATCTTCCTGTTTTTCGGAAAACAGTACGCGGTGGCCAGCGGGAAAGCAGCCGACGCGGCGTATGCGTTTATCCTGTCTATCATCGGCGTCAACGGCGTGCCGGAGGCGATCGTGGCAGGAATCCTGATCATGCTGCTGGGCAAGGTTCTGCTGAATGACAAAGTTCGTGCAAATATAGGAGTTTAAGTCTGGAAGGAAACTTCCAAGTCTGCCATTATTGGCGCAGCCAGTGCGCCATGAAAGGGGTAAAAATGATACTTGACATTGACATTGGAAATACCAATATTGTGCTGGGATGTATCGAGGGTAAGAAGATCCGCTTCATTGAGCGTCTGTCCACCGATAAGGGCAAGACGGAGCTGGAGTACGCGATCCACCTGAAAAACGTCCTGGAGCTTTACGATGTGAAGGAGGGAGAACTGGAGGGGGGAATCCTCTCCTCCGTTGTCCCGCAGATTACCGATCTTTTCCGCCGGGCGGCGGAAAAAGTGATCCGGGTTCCGGTCAAGGTGGTGGGGCCCGGATTAAAGACCGGCCTGAATATCATCATGGACAATCCGGGAAGCGTGGGAAGCGACCTGGTGGTGGACGCGGTGGCCGCCATGAAGGAGTATCCGCTGCCGCTGGTGATCGTGGACATGGGAACCGCTACGACGGTGTGCGTGGTCAACAGCAAGGGAAATTATGTGGGGGGAATGATCCTTCCGGGTGTGAGGACCTCTCTGGACGCGCTGGTGTCCAACGCGGCGCAGCTCTCCCAGATCAGCCTGGAGGCGCCCAAGAAGATCATTGGGACAAATACCATCGACTGTATGAAAAGCGGTGTCATCCACGGGAACGCCTCCTGTATCGACGGGTTGATCGACCGTATCGAGAAGGAGCTTGGCGAACCCTGTACGGCGGTGGCTACCGGCGGACTGGCGAAGGTGATCATCCCTTACTGCCGGCGGAAGGTGATCCTGGACGATGATCTGCTGCTGAAGGGACTGCAGATCATTTATGATAAGAACAGATAGAGCATGTCCGAAACCTGCTTTTTGCAGGAGATACGTTACCGTTTTGTAAAATCGTGTGGCGTAATGGATATGTGTTGAACTGTCGCAAAAAATACCGCTGCCCAGCCTGTAACGTGCCGGGCAACGGTATTTTTAGGAAAAACAGCTACTCCGAGAGATGGAACCGCTCCAGCTCATTGAGAAATACCTGAAGCGGAAGCGAAATTCTCCGCTCCGTATTGTAGATTACCTGGATCGCCAGACGGATCTGATAATCCCGGACCGTGATCAGCGCGATATCCTTTCGCTGCAGGGCGTCGGTCAGGGTGAACAGCGGCAGAAGACCGATGCCCAGCTGCCGGGACACGGCGTTTATGAGAAAGCTGGCGTGGCCGATCTCCATGACACATTCCAGGCGCTGGCCGGCGGCGGCCAGGTCGTTTTCCAATACCTGCCGGTAGTTGCAGCCTTCCTCGGTCAGCACAAAGCGCTCCTGGAGCAGCCGCTCCATAGAAATGTTCTGCTGTCCGGCCAGAGGATGGGAGGCGGAGCAGAAAAAGGAAATCTCCGCCGGAAACGTGCGCGCCGTCTTCCAGTTTGCCCGGGCGATCGGCTTGTCCAGCAGAAAGATCAGGTCGAAAATGCCTTTGTCCAGGTTCTCCATGGCCTTCAGTGTGGTGACCACTTCCAGGTGCAGGGAAATCTTGGGAAACTTTTCCTGGAAGGTACAGAACAGATCGGCATACTCCGAGGAAGCGACGGTTTCCATGATGCCGATGTTCAGATGACCCTCCGGCTCCTCGGTCCTGTGAAAATGGTCCAGGGCCATGGCTTCGTATTTGGATATCTGATAAGCATACTTTAAAAATTCCTGTCCTGCCGACGAAAGGCGGATCCGCTTTCCGTTCCGCTCGAAAAGATTCGCCTGCAGTTCGTTTTCCAGCTGCTGGATCTGCATGGTGACCGTGGACTGGGCGTACCCCAGATCGTTGGAAGCTTTTGTGAAGTTTTCAAATTCTGCGACCTTGATGAAGGTATGAATGTTTTTCAGTTCCATCCGCATGATCCTTTCTTTTGTAAAGTGACTGCAACGCCAAAAATATTTTGGTCTGTATTTCTATTTATATCAAAAAAAACGATATCACTTATTATATATTTTTATTTTTCATAATGCAAGTGTTGTGTTATAATCCAAACCATAGAACACATCCGTTCACCCGTTTATCTATGCCAAGCTGCTGTTATAAAGTGACGCAGTGTCTTGCTGGAAACAGAAGAAATAGCGCAACCGTTCAGCTGCGTTGATCTGTTATGAAGCGGGACAGGCAGAATGGATGGGTCTTGGAGCGTACATATCTTTTCACAAAGAAGTGAACCTGCTGGCAGCAGTATAAGCCACAACCGTCATCGGTTTTGAAATTCATAAATGAAAAAGATGACGGGAAGGTCCTGAACAGTGAAAAAAATGTACGTTTTTTTATTGCAGACAGTCCGTGGATACGGCTGTACCGGACTGGATGAATCGTAAGATAAGGGAGAGACAGAGTATGAGTCTGGCAAAAGAGGTATACAATACATTTGTGGAGATCCTGAAGGAAGAACTGATGCCTGCATTTGGCTGTACAGAGCCCATTGCCATCGCTTACTGCGCGGCCAAGGCCAGGGAAGTGCTGGGAGCTGTTCCGGAAAAGGTTGGGATCCAGGCCAGCGGAAATATCATTAAAAATGTAAAAAGTGTAATCGTGCCAAATACCGGCGGTTTAAAAGGGATTCCAGCCGCCGCGGCCGCGGGGATCGTCGGAGGCAAAGCGGACCGGATGCTGGAAGTAATTTCTGAGGTTACAGAGGAAGAAAAAGCGGAAATGCGCCGGTATCTGGAAACCGTTCCGATTGACGTGAAGCCTCTGAGCGATGGGGATAAGCTGGATATTCTGATCACGGTTTCCGCGGGAGACCATGAGGCGCAGGTGCGTGTCAGCAGGACCCACTGCAACATTTCCATGATCGTCAAAGACGGAGAGACGGTATACCAGGAAGAGGCAGCTTTTTGTCAGGAAGAGACGCCCAAGGCAGACAGATCTCTGCTCAGCGTGAAAAATATCATTCAGTTTGCACAGGAAGTAGATCTGGAGGATGTCCGGGAGGTTCTGGACCGTCAGATTACTTATAATTATAGAATTGCCCGGGAGGGAATGGAGCATGACTGGGGCGCCAACATCGGCAGCATCCTGGTGAAGACTTACGGAGACGATGTGAAGATCATGTGCAAGGCCATGGCGGCGGCAGGCTCTGACGCGCGAATGAGCGGCTGCGAGCTGCCGGTAGTCATCAACTCCGGAAGCGGAAACCAGGGGATCACGGTTTCTGTGCCGGTCATCGTCTATTCCGAATATCTGAAAAGCTCCAGAGAAGAGCTTTACCGGGCGCTGGTAATCTCCAATCTGATCGCCGTTCACATCAAGCACGGCATCGGACCGTTATCAGCATTTTGCGGGGCAGTCAGCGCCGGCTGTGCGGCGGGATGCGGAATCGCATACCTGTACGGCGGCCGGGAAGAAGAAATTGCCCACACCTTAGTGAATTCTCTTGCGACCGTTTCCGGGATTTTCTGCGACGGGGCCAAGGCGTCCTGCGCGGCGAAGATCGCGTCCTCTGTGGAGGCGGGGATCCTGGGATACTTTATGTATGTAAACGGCCAGCAGTTTTATGCGGAAGATGGAATTGTTTCCAGCGGCGTGGAGGATACCATCCACAACGTCTGCCGTCTCGGCGCAAACGCCATGAACGAGACGGACGACGAGATCATCCGCATTATGACACACTGTGACTGAGCGATGCCCGGCGATGGAACAGTGGGAAGAGAATGGCGGCCATCCGGAGGATCTGTCATGCAAGGCAGACGGAGATTGGCGCAAAAAAGTGGTAACTATTCAGCCAGCTGAATGGTTACAAAATGTGTTCTGACTGTATAGAAAACGGAAAGAACAGGCAAACAAAAAGGAGGAAAGAAATGAAAAACATGAAGAAATGGCTGGCTTTGTTTCTGGCAGGAACCCTGACTGCAGGTATGCTTGCCGGATGCGGAGGATCCGGAGATTCCGGAAAATCATCTTCAGAAGGCGGCGCGTCTGCAGCGGTTTCCGCAGGTTCTGGAGATACTGAGGAAGACGATAATACACCGGATTCCGTACAGGAACTGAATCTGATCTTTACAGATCTGAAAACCCTGGATGTCAACGACGTAAGAAACTCCAACGAGTTTCAGGTACTTTCTCAGGTGCAGGAGGGACTGTTCCGTACCTTTACCGATGAGGATGGAAACGCGGTAGTGGAAAACGCAGGCTGTGAAGATTATACGGTATCGGAAGACGGACTGACCTATACGTTTACGCTCCGTGACCATCAGTGGTCCGACGGACAGCCGGTAACGGCGCAGCAGTATGTGGATTCCATCAAGAGACTGCTGAATCCGGAGAATGCGTTTGCCTATGCGTTCCTGGCTTACGATATCGAGAACGCAGAAGCCTACTATGACGGAAATGCATCCGCCGATGATATCGGTGTAAAAGCCATTGATGATAAGACACTGGAGATCAAGCTTCAGGCGGCGATCCCGTTCTTTGTAAAGAAACTGGCGAATGTGTGCTTCTTCCCGGTTCGCCTGGATGTGATCGAGGCAGGCGGAGAGTCCTTTGCAACGGATTACACCAAACAGGTATACAACGGACCGTTTGTGATCGAGAGCCGGATTCTTGACAATGAGATGGTTCTTGCCAAGAACGAATCTTATTGGGATGCGGAAAATGTTCAGCTGGAGAAGGTAACGCTGAAGGTTGTTGCGGAAGCCGCTACACAGTCACAGCTTCTGGAAGCAAAAGAAATCGATGTGGTGGAAGCCAAGACAGACTATATCCAGAAATGGCAGTCTATGGTGGATCAGGGAACCCTGGTAAGCCGTTCTGTTGTAAAACCGGCGTCTACTTATATGATCTTCAACCAGCACACAGGCGGAAGCTCCGGACTGATGAACAATGCGAAAGTACGTCTGGCGATGTCTCTTGCTATAGACCGTGAAGAACTGAACGAAGTAATCTACAGTGGACAGAACACTCCGGCATACGGTCTGATCCCGTACAACATGATGTCCGGCGATGTGGAGTTCCGTGGAGAGGCAGAAGAGCCATTGAAAGCGGTCAAGGAAGAGTATGATACCGATGAAAAGCTTGTAGAGCTGTTTACCGAGGGCGTTGAGGAAGAAGGAAAAACTCTTTCAGATGTGGAACTGACCATCTTAAGTTCTGCGTCCGATACCCAGAACGAGTCCTTCCTGGAGTATATGAGACAGACCTGGGAGAGCCTGTTCGGCGTTAAAGTAACGGTTAATATCTGCCCTGATTCAGCAACTTTCGTGGCAGAGAGAGACAGCTTTAAGTATGATACCTACAACATGGGATGGAACGGCGATTATGACGATCCTATGACATTTATGGAACTCTGGAATACGGAAAGCGGCTACGCGAAATTCATGGGCGGTTACAGCAATGCGGAATTTGACGAAATGTTTGATTCCCTGGCTCTGATGACCGACACTGCGGAACGTACAGAAGTTTACAAAGAGATGGAGCAGAACCTGGTAGCTGAAAACGCCGGAATGGCGCCTTTGTATTATGGAAATTCCCAGTTCTTTGTTCAGGAATACGTTAAGAATCTGAGCACTCCGAACTTTGGATGTGCGCTCGAGTTCAGCCGGGCATATATTTCAGGCAAAGAATAATGTAGTGGTAAAGGCGGAAGGCGTACGGACGGTACCCTTCCGCCTGTTTGCCGTCCCGGACAGGGGATGCAAAGCAGCTTAGGAGGCAATATGATTAAATATACGATCAGAAGATTTATTACGATGTTATTCACGCTGTTCATCATTGCGACGGCTACATTCTTTCTGCTGGCAGCGGTTCCCGGAGACGCGCTTTCCGCCAGAGCGGAGCGTCTTCCGGAAAACATCAAGGAAAACCTGTATAAAAAGTATGGACTTGACAAACCGACGATGGAACGCTATGTGATCACTATGAAGAGTATGCTTCACGGAGACTTCGGCGAGTCGATCACCTACGAAGGTCAGACCGTGAGCTCGATCATCCGGGACAAAGGTCCGGTTTCGGCGCGGCTGGGACTCCAGCAGATGCTGCTTGGAGTAAGTGTGGGACTGCTGCTGGGCGTACTTGCGGCGATTAAGAAAGGAACCTGGATCGATTATCTTGTGGTTACGCTGGCCATTGTCTTTATCTCGGTACCCAACCTGGTGTTCGGTCTTCTGCTTCAGAAGGTATTCGGAGGAACGCTGAGCTGGTTCCCGGTGATCGGCTGGCCGCAGGGTGATGAACTGTGGTTCGGAGGATGGAAGTACACGGTGCTGCCGACTCTTACCGGATGCTTTGTCTACATCGCGACTTACGCGAGATTGCTGAAGACTTCGATGCTGGACGTGATTAATCAGGATTATGTGCTGACTGCCGAGTCCAAAGGTCTGACCCGCGGACAGGTCATCAGAAGGCATGTGATTCGAAATTCCTTTATTCCCGTAATGACCCAGCTGCCCATGAGTGTGGCGATGTGTATTACCGGCTCCTTCTTTGTGGAGAATATTTTCTCGATTCCGGGACTGGGCCTGTACTATGTCAACGCGGTCAGCGGACGTGATACTTCCATCGTGCTTGGAAATACCGTGATAATTGCGGCGCTGTATATTATCGTTATTTTTATTACGGATATTCTGTACACGCTGGTTGACCCGAGGATCAGGATCCGGGGCGGAAAGAAGTAGGAGGAAGAACATGGCAGAGTTGACAAAAGAGCGTTTCAAAAAAGTTGCGTCTGACCGGTTTGATAAGGATGTGATCAGCCGTCCGACGATCAGCTACTGGGGAGACGCGTGGAGAAGACTGAAGAAAAACCCGGTGGCGATGTTTTCGCTGGGATTATTGATTTTGTGTGTGATCATGACAATTATCGGACCTTATATCCGGGGACTGGACTTTGTCACGGTAAACGGTGTGAAGAAAAATCTGGGGCCGTCCGGGGAATTCTGGTTTGGTTCTGACAGCCTTGGCCGCGACCTGTTTTCCAGGGTATGGATGGGAGCCAGAGTATCTATTATCGTAGCTGTTGTCTGTACGGCGATCCAGATTATCGTGGGATGTATTTATGGCGGAATTATGGCATATTATGGCGGGATCGTGGATGAGGTCATGATGCGTATTCTGGAGATCATCACTTCCATGCCGTCGCTTCTGATCACGCTTCTGGTTATGATGGTACTGGAAAAATCGGTGGGAGCCCTTGTGTTCGCCATGTGTGTGACCGCGTGGTGTACTACGGCCCGTCAGATCCGTGGACAGATCATGCAGCTGAGGGAATCAGAGTATGTGATGGCGGCGGAATGTCTGGGAGCCAGTCCTATGCGCATTATCATCAAACATATGATCCCGAATACACTGAGTATTCTGATCCTGAATGTTGCGTCCAGTATTCCCAGTTACATTTTCACAGAGGCTTCTCTGAGTTTCCTGGGAATGGGCCTGGATTCCAACAGCATCAGCCTTGGCGTTCTGATCTCCAACGGCCGTGCGACGATGGATCTGTATCCGTATCAGCTGTTTTTCCCGGCGCTGGCCCTGTGTATTATCGTGCTGGCCTTCAACCTTCTGGGAGACGGTCTGAGAGATGCGTTAGACCCAAGATTACGTCAGTAAGAGAGGATGTACCGATGAGCAAATTGTTAGAGGTTAAAGATCTCAGAGTATCTTATCATACATATGCCGGAGAGGTTCAGTCGGTCCGCGGCGTTTCGTTTGATCTGGAGGAAGGCGAGGCGATTGCGATCGTTGGCGAGTCCGGCTGCGGAAAGTCTGTAACCGCCAAGACGATCATGGGCCTGATCAAGGAACCGGGAAAGATCAAAGAGGGAAGCGAGATCATTTACCGTGGTCAGGATATTCTGAAATTGTCAAAAAAGGAAATGGGACAGTATAGGGGCAAGGAAGCCGCGATCATTTTTCAGGACGCACTTGCCGCGCTGAATCCTACGATGCGTGTGGGAAAACAGATTATGGAAAATATCCTGCAGCATAATAAATCCATGAGTAAGAGCGAGGCCTTTGAGGAGGCAGTGAAAATGCTTGAGATGGTAGGGATTCCCGACGCTCGTCAGAGAGCGAAGCAGTATCCCCACGAGTTTTCCGGCGGAATGCGCCAGCGAGCCATGATCGCCATCGCATTTGCCTGTCAGCCGAAGCTTCTGATCGCCGATGAGCCGACCACAGCGCTGGACGTGACCATCCAGGCGCAGATCATGCGGCTGATCAAGGATCTGCAGAAAAAGCTGAATACTTCCGTTATCCTGATCACCCACGATCTGGGCGTGGTGGCCAATGTGGCAAAACGGATCGTAGTCATGTATTCGGGAAAAATTGTTGAAAGCGGAAACAGCGAGGATATCTTTTATCATCCGAAGCATCCGTACACCTGCGCGCTGCTCAATGCAGTGCCGCGTCTGGACCTGGAAAATAAACAGGTGCTTGCTTCGATTGAGGGAACGCCTCCCGATCTTCTGGATCCGCCCAAGGGGTGCCCATTCTGCACCAGATGCAGATACTGTATGAAAATCTGCTGTGAGGAGCTTCCTGAGATGACACAGTTCGGCGACGGTCATCAGGCGGCGTGCTGGCTGCACCATCCTATGGCTGCAGACTGTGAACGGCCGAAAGAAATGGAGGTCAGCAAATGAGCGAAGCGATTTTAGAGGTGAAAGACCTGTGCAAACATTTCCAGGTCGGAAAAAATAAAATCCTGAAAGCGGTGGATCATGTTTCCTTCACCATTCGTGAGGGGGAAACGCTTGGTATGGTGGGTGAGTCCGGCTGCGGAAAGACGACCTGCGGGAGAACCTGCATTGGCCTGTACGACAGGACTTCCGGGCAGGTTCTGTACAAAGGACAGGATGTTCATCAGCTGAAGGGCGCGGAAAAGACCGCGTTCCGAAAAGAGGTGCAGATGATCTTTCAGGATCCATACGCGTCTCTAGATCCCCGTATGACGGTGGCGGACATTGTGGCGGAAGGAATCGATATCCATCACCTGGCAAAGAACCGCAAGGAAAGAGAAGAAAAAATCTACCATTATCTGAATCTGGTCGGACTGAACAAAGAGCATGCAAACCGGTTTGTCCATGAATTTTCCGGCGGTCAGCGGCAGCGTATCGGTATCGCGCGGGCACTGGCGGTAGAGCCGAAATTTATTGTGTTGGACGAGCCGATTTCCGCGCTGGACGTTTCGATTCAGGCACAGATCGTCAATCTTCTGATCAAACTGCAGAAAGAAATGGGACTGACGTATCTGTTTGTGGCGCACGATCTGTCCATGGTGAAACATATCTCTGACCGTGTGGCGGTCATGTACCTGGGAAATATGGTTGAGCTTACTTCCTCCGAGGATCTGTACAGCAAGCCGATGCATCCTTATACGAAGGCGCTGATGTCCGCAATTCCGATTCCGGATCCGAAGGTAGAGGCGGAGCGCGAGAAGAACTGCATCCATCTGGAAGGCGAGGTAACGAGTCCCATCAACCCGCCGGAAGGCTGTAACTTCTGCACCCGTTGTCAGAATGCTATGGAAATCTGTAAAAATAAAAAGCCAGAGCTGCGGGAAGTGGAGCCGGGTCACTTTGTGGCATGTCATTGCTTTGGCGAGGCAAAATAACGGCAGGAGAACACAATGATTCGAAAGATTGTCAAAGATTCCATAAAAACAATCGGACTTGGCGTGGCAATAAGCGTGGGACTGTTTGTGATGCTGTGCGCAATCGGCAGTCTGTCCGGCGGTTTTCGGATAGCCGCCGGACTGGAGACTGCCCGGGCGGGAATGTTTATTGCCGGAGCGCTGGGACTTTTCGTACTTGCGGGAAGCAATCTGTTTTTCCGGCAGAAGCAGGAATGGAAGCATAAGGATGCCTGGAAAAAAATGTACGCAGTGTTCTCTTATAAAGTTGTTCTGGGTATGATAAGCGCGGTGGTGCTGCTCCTGGCATCGGCGCTGGAATATGTAATGTACTATTTATGAATAAGCGCAGATGCGATTGGGAATAAAAAATGCCGCTGTATAGGGAAAGCTATACGGCGGTTTTTTTGACCATTGCCAAGCCAGCGGCGGCATAAACATTTGCTCTGAACTTGTTTCTGCATTACATAAAAACGTGTAAAGACACATAAAATAGTAGTAAGTATTGACAAAGGCAAAAGCTTGTTATAATTTCATTACCAAAAAATGTGTCAGACACAAAAATAAGGAGTGTATAGCATGGAGATTAAAAGAGATGCTTACCTTGAACAGCTGAAAATAAGAAAAGACAACGGTATGATATGCCAGATTGAACTTCAGGCAGCAGGAACCTACGCACATAATGGAAAATATTGTTTACAATGAGCTGCTGGCGCGTGGATATAATGTAGATACGGGTGTCGTGGAGATATATGAAAAGAACCGTGAGGGGAAAACTGCTCGCAAGCAGCTGGAAGTTGATTTTGTGGTAAACCAGGGCAGTCAGAGGTATTATATCCAGGTGGCCTATGATATGGCTTCCAAGGAAAAACAGACACAGGAGTTTCGTTCACTCCAAAGTATTCCAGATTCATTCAAAAAGATTGTGATCGTAAACGGGACAAAGAAACCATGGAGAAATGAGGAAGGATTTGTGATCATGGGTATGAAATACTTTCTTCTCCATATAGATAGCTTAGAGCGTGTTTGAACATTCATTCCTGCAATCTGCACGCCCCACTTTGCGTGGGGCAGAAAGCAATTTTCAAACACCCTCTAAAACTTCATAAGCAATCCCGCCGCAGCCGCCAGCACAGCCAGAAACGCAGCGTTCCAGACAGTAAACTCCTTCAGAAACGCTCCTTTCTGATCCGGATACTCCCTGGAGAAAAACTTAAAGGAGATAAGGCTGGCAAGAGAAGCAATCAACGTTCCCAGGCCGCCAAGGTTCACGCCGGTCAGCAGCGCGGAAAAATCGCTGGCAAAGCCGGACAGGAGAATTGCCGCAGGCACGTTGCTGATGACCTGGCTGGCGAGGATTCCCGTCAGAAGTTCTCTGCCCTGAACCACAGAAAGAAGAAGATCGTTGAGCGCCGGTACCCGCTTCATATTTCCGATAAACACGAAGAAGCACAAAAAGGTCAGCAGCAGAAAATAGTCCACAGACAGGTAAAGCCTGCGGTTCAGCAAGAGGACAGCGGCCATGACGCAGAGCAGAACCGGCTGGTAGGGAAGCACACGGAACACCACCAGAAGGCACAGCGCCATCAGCGCAAAGAACGGTGCGGCCGGCCGTAAAAGGCTGGATGCCGTGTTTTCCGCCGGCTCCTTGACCGTTACGCCAAAAAGCGGTTCATCCCGCTCGGTAAAAAGCGCCGCTGCCAACAGCAGAAGAGACAATCCCGCATAGGGAAGCGTCGCCCATGCAAATTCGGCGGTGGTAAGGCCGGAGACAGAATACAGATAAAGGTTCTGCGGATTACCGATCGGCGTCGCCATACTGCCAAGATTCGCGGCAATCGTCTCCAGGACCACCAGCTTCAGCACCCGGCGCGTCTGGCCGCCCATGCGGAAGATCAAAAGCGTAAAAGGAACAAAGGTGATCAACGACACGTCGTTGGTGATAACCATGCTGCTGAAAAAACAGAGCAAGATCATAACCAGCGACAGGCCGCGGATACTATGTACCTTTGTCAGCAGAACATGCCCCAGCATGGAAAAAATCCCAAGGGACTGCAGACCGGCCACAAGGATCATCAGACAAAACAAGAGCGCAAGCGTTCGGTAATCCGGATAAGCCAGATAACCGGCATCCGGCCACACGACAAAAGAAGACAGGACCGCCAGCACAAAAGATACACAAAAGACCGTTTCGTTTCTGAATAAATTCTTCAATCGTTTCATAAACCACTCCAATCCCGGCAAAGACAGTTCAGCATAGCTGAACCGTTATGATAACACGCAAACACGTCTAGTTTATCATGAGTTCTTCTATTCAACAACAGGAAAATTCGTAACTATTTTTCCAGATATTCCGGATCAAGGAGAAAATCATAGATATTCACGGTCAGAATACCGTATTCATCATAGTATGGCGGCACAATATCCCTGGTAATGATGATTTTTTTGAATGAATCATCTATTTTTCGGAAGGGCCGGACTTCCTGGGTGCGCTTTGCTTCGTCAGGCAGTGAGTAAGCAGACTGAATGTAGTATCTGACAGAACCAAGGTTGCAGACAAAATCTACTTCCAGCTGCTTACGGCTCATTTTACCGTCCTGGCCTTTCTCAGTGATTGGGATCATGCCTACATCAACGCTATATCCACGCATTCGGAGCTCATTGTAAATCACATTCTCCATGGAATGGGTCTGCTCGAATTGGCGGAAGTTGATCCTGGCATTACGAAGTCCCAGGTCGGAGAAGTAATATTTTTTAGGGGTTTCAATATATGCTTTTCCTTTGATGTCATATCTCTGTGATGACTCGATCAGAAAAGAATCCTCGAAATAGTCCAGATACTTTTTTATCGTTGCTGAAGTGATCCTGGACTTTTTCACGGTTTTGAAGGTGTTCTTCAGTTTTTCAGGATTCGTCAGAGAGCCGATGGCAGAGGAGAGAATGTTCAGCAGGTCTTCCAGTTCACCAATATTTTTCACGCGGTTTCGTTTCGTAATGTCCCGAATATAAATCTCACGAAACAGATTCTGCAATGCGGCAGATTTATCATTGGCACCGTCGCGTAGAACGACCAGAGGGATGCCTCCATAAAGCATATACTCGGATAATCCCATGTACTTATCACCCTGGTATACGGACATAAATTCAGCAAAGCTTAAAGGATACATATGCACCTCGTCACCACGGCCAGCGAACTCAGTAGCGATATCTTTTGACAGGAGTCTGGCATTGCTTCCAGTCACAAATACATCCATGTTGCTTTTACGCAGATAACCATTTAATACCGCTTCAAAGCAATCCAACATCTGGATTTCATCAAGCAGCAGATAATACATTCCCTGGTCAACGACCTTGGAACGGATATAAGCCATAAACTTTTCCGGATCCACACCACGTTTTTCTTTTTCCATCTGAATCAGACTTTCGCCGATCAGATAGAGATCATCCGCGGAATCAAACGCGAAACGGATAATATGATCTTCATCGACACCATTTTCAAGTAAATGATGATAAAAAAGATGATTCAGCAAATAAGACTTACCACATCTGCGGATACCGGTGATCACCTTGATCAGTCCATTGTTCTTTCTTTTCACCAATTTATTCAGATAAAAATCTCTGCGAATCTCCATGACAAAACCTCCACAATAGATTTTTGCAACTAATTACATTTTTCTATTCTATTATACCCATATAACAGTAAAAAATCAATGCGTTTGATTTTCCTATGTTCGTGATTATGTAACTATTCAGCCAGCTGAACTGTTACTTTTTCAATTTTCTAACAGCCTCTCATAGCGTACATCCTTATTTCTTCTTCTTTCCACCCTTCACACCACCTCGCCCAGATGAGACGCACAGAAAGGGAGAGGGGGCAGGCGGCATGGAGCATGGGCGGGCGTCTGTCAGGGCGCGAGAAACTCTTAACGCGCCAGGGCCGCGCCGAAGGGGGCAGGCGCAGGACTGCCAGTCCGGAGCCTGAGGAGCGATTCGCCAGGAAATCATCCTGATTTCCTGGCGAATCGCTCCGGTCCCCCTTCGGCGCGGCCCTGGCATGTTTAGAGTTTCCGCGCCCTGACAGCCGTCCGCCCATGCTCCATGCCGCCTGCCCCCTCTCCCTTTCGTCCGCCCTCATCCCCACCATAATGATTGATTAATTGGGTGGGGTGAGGTATAATGCGGTTATAAAAACGCAAACCATACGAATGAGACAGTGGAGGAAACAACAAATGAAAGTATACGGAGCACAGATCTGCGCAGACTGCAGAAACTACAAAGCAATCCAGAAAACCCGAGGTTTTGCGGCGGAATACATTGATATCACAGAAGACACAGGAAAGCTGAAAGAATTTCTGCAGCTGAGGGACCACGAGCCGGTGCTTGCGCCGGTGCGGGAGCGCGGCGGCATCGGGATCCCGCTGTTTGTCCACGAGGACGGAAGAAAAACGCTGGATATGGACGAGGCGCTTGCGTGGATCGGCCAGCCGCCGGTACAGCCGGAAGAGATCGTGGAGAAACATTCTTCCTGCGGGATCAACGGGTGCAGCTGATTTCTTTCATCCGGCCCATTGCGCGGCGATTTTTCATGGCGGTTCTGAGACGGACAGCACGCCGGAGATTACAGTGACATATACTTTGAAAAACGGAGAAACGGTCAGTGTTTCGGCCAGCCGTGATACGGTATGGTGGAAGGGAAAGAGTCATGCGCTGAAGCAGGAGGAACTATTCGTAAATCTGACGGAAGGACTGTTTTTTCCGGAAAAATAAAGTTGGAGAGGAGAGAAGATGAATGCGGAAATAGATATCTCGCAGGTGACTCTGGAGACGGAACGCCTGCGGTTAAGGCCTTGGAGGGAATCGGATCTTGAGGATTTTTATGAATATGCCAGTGTGGACGGCGTCGGACAGATGGCCGGATGGCTGCCCCACAAGGATCTGGAGGAGTCGGAAAAGATCCTCCAACTGTTCATCGGGGAAAAGAAAACCTTCGCCATAGAGTATGAGGGAAAGGTCATCGGCTCCCTGGGCATCGAGCGGTATGAGGAGGAGAAGCTTCCGGAATTCGCGCCGCTGAAAGGCCGGGAGCTGGGGTTTGTGCTGTCAAAAAATTTCTGGGGCCGGGGACTGATGCCTGAGGCTGTCCGGAGGGTCGTCCGTTATCTGTTTGAGGAGGCGGGCCTGGAGTTTCTTGTCTGCGGCCATTATGTGGAAAATCAGCAGTCTTGCCGCGTCCAGGAGAAATGTGGTTTTCGTCATTACCGTCTGGTAAAAACAAAGACCAGCTACGGGGAGGAAAAGGACTGCTGGCTGTCAGTGCTGTGTCCGCGCGGGGAAAAGGCCCCGGAGGAGATTATATGAAGAAGGTACTTGTGATCGGCTGTCCCGGCGCTGGAAAAAGTGTGTTTTCCAGAAAGCTGAGGGACCGGGCGGGACTTCCGCTGTATTATCTGGATATAATCTGGCACAGGCCGGACCGGACAACCATTTCCAGGGAGGCGTTTGACCGGAAGGTGGGACAGATCATGGGGACGGAGCAGTGGATCCTTGACGGGAATTATCTGCGCACGCTGGAGACCCGTCTGGCATCGTGCGACACAGTATTTTTCCTTGACTATCCGCTGGAGGTCTGTCTGCAGGGGGCCGGGGCGCGGATTGGAACGCCAAGGGAAGACCTGCCGTGGGTGGAAACGGAGTTTGACCAGGAGTTCCGCCAGTGGATCCTTGATTTTGCCCGGGACCAGCGGCCGGTGATCCTGGAACTGCTGGAAAAATACCGG
>JAGHIA010000159.1 GCA_017887445.1 Fusicatenibacter sp. | reverse complement strand
TCAATGTACTGACCACGGATCTCCAATCCGCCAACACCACCGGCACAGAGATCGGCAGATGGCTGGCAGACACAGGATGCAGCGGATTTACCTTTTACATTTTCACTATGAACTACCAGGGCGCAGTAGAATTCAGCACCTATACTTCCGCTCAGACTCTGACGTATGTATCCGTTTCCGACTGCAGTTTTGAGAGGGAATTTCTGATGATCGCCTTCGGAAAGAACGAACTGGTCAAAAACTTCGACCAGTCCTTTCAGGAAAAACTGGGGCACAGCACCACCTACGATTTCTGCCATGTTTCCATGGAAAGTGAGTCGGCGGAAAGCTTTGAAAGTCTTCTGCCGCTGACTTCCAGCAAATATTTTACCAAAAACCTCGCAGGTATCACCTACGAAAACAACCGGTATTGCTATGGTCTCGAACCAATGGATACTTCCGGAACAGACTTCACCCTCTCCAACACTTTCGTCTACCGAAGATCAAGAAAGAGCGCCAACGACAGCACCGAAGCGGTCAGAGTCGTTCTGTACACGGCACCGGACAGCGAAGTACCAGCTATTGCCGGACAAGAGGTGTCAGTTCTGGAGTATGACTCTGAAACCAAGACATTTGTTCCCAGCGGCATGTCGTTCACTGTAACTGCGGAAGGCCTCCTCGATGGACTTCCCGCGTCCGACGACGAAACTCTGAACACAACCCTGGGCGGCAATCTCATCTCCGAAGGGGAACCGGCTTTTATGATCACCATGGAAACCGAAAAACTCCCCAAAGGCCTGTACGCCGTGGACACAAAACTGATCTGCGAATCAGACGTGTCCATAAGCCTGACGGAATTCTCAAAAAAACATAGTGCAGGCCTTGAAGAGTACACAGCCGCATTAAAAACAGAATGTAAGCCGGTTCTGGTGAACGGTGAAGCGAGCGCTGCGCAGTACACCCATACAGCCACCGGTACCTCTGTCTTTTGCAAACTTCTCGGCTTCGAACAGATTGCCGACGAGCTGTCCGCAGCCGGAGCAGAAACAGACAAGGACACCGACCTGATCCTGTTCCGGGTGATGATCGACAACCAATAACACTATTTTCCGGCAATGGGAAAACCTGCCGCATATGAAGGAGGAACACTTAATGATGAAATTGATCCGAAATACAGAATACGGGAATATGGCCAAAGGGATCTTTATCCTGGTACTCGTCACCTGTATGGTAACATGGGGCCTGTGGGAAGCATCCTACCTCACAGGCGCAGGGGACGATGCTTATTCTTTCAGCTTTTTGTTTGTGACCGCTCAGGGTGCTGTAATCATCGGCGCGTATATCCTCTGGTATCGGGAGGCAAACCGTCTCGCGTCAGATCTTTACAATATAACGGAGATGCGAAAAGCCGCCCATTCACGCATTCCCCGCTATCTGCTGTCCGCCATCGTGATAACCTTGATCATCGCCGCGGCTGCGGTCATTGCAATGGTTTTTATCTTGTTCCTTGCCAATATCAATGGAATCTACATCTTTAGTTCCGCACTCAGCGAATTGCTCATTGGCAATTTTGCGCTGATACTTCTGATGTACTTTTTCGGACTTCCCAACCGCGTCTTAGGACGCTACTGATGAATGTGATGATGTCAAGGTCAAACGCCGGTACCCTGGGATGGGTTCTGACCTTGACACCATGAATCAAAGATTTGAACAGGAGGATATCTATGGAAAAAGAGAAAAAATTACATATCAAGCTGAATGGAGGGAGCGGCGAAGCAGTCGGCGAAACCTCCATCCACATCATGGACACCCTGAGTCTGGCGCAAAAACCATTTCTTAACGCTGACCTGCTTTATGAAACGACAGATGCCGGCGGCGAATGTCTGGGAAATATCAAACGCCTTTTGGATCTGGATCAGAAACTTAATTTCAGAAGCGCTCAGACTCAGCTGGATTTCCTGAACCTCTCCGAGCTCATCCGTTCTGCCAACCAGAACAAAGACAATGGCAGCGCGCTTACGATAGGATCCTGTCTGCCAGAATGGTACAGAGATGGATCCATACTCCCGAAAGACTGTCTGGAGTTTGATCTCACCAACGGGCTCAATCGGAATCAGCCGGCTGCCAGTCTTATGGGCGACCAGCTGATCGACTGCTCGCTTCGCGCGCCCGACAGCCATCACGGTCTCCGCGCGCTGATCGAGGAGGTGGTAAACGCAAATGAATCCACCAGGAGTATGTTAGCTATGCCGGGATGCGGTTTTGGCGGAGAAGGGAGAAGCTATCTGTGCGAGCAGCCGGCAGTTCTGAAACAACGCTGCATTTAGGCAGTGAAAGAAAAGCGCCATCTGACCGAGGAGGACGCCGTCAGACATGTAGAAAAGGTTCTTAAAATGGCTGTGTTCATGCTTGGAGATGCCTACCAGTTTCCGGAAAACAAAGGCCAGGACCAGGACATCTCAGGAATCGTAAAAAGTACCCTGAAAAATTATCCCAGAGAATCCGCAAAAGCTCTTACCTCGTTCTATTTTCTGGATCACGACGAAATGCCTGTTCTTGCCGAAAAAGCATCTACCGGAGGAGCACAGTTCAAGCATCATCATGCGATCGAAGTTGTGGCTTTTCTTATGATGCAGAACTTCTTTCACAAAGAAGAGGACGAATTCCAGATAAGCGGGCCAATCCTTCCGCACTACAGCCTTCCGGGTAACCGGAAAGCAAACTGGGACAATCTCCGTCTTCCAGACGCATGGAGACTGGCGCTTGAGGCCCGCAGCCGTTTTGACGCAGCGGTGTGCTTATGGCTGTACCCACAGCTGCTCCAGCCAGTCCTTGAAAACAGACCGGAAGAACTTTACTCCTCAGAATTTCTGATCCGATTATACGGAGTGAAAAACGACCGGCATCTGAAGGAACGTATCTCCTACGACGATCTGAACCGGGATGTTCTGGAACCATTCCGACTTCTGTACGAAAGAGAAATGATGTTCCTGCGTTGGCTTAGGGATATTTCCCTCACAGGGAAGAACTGGAGAACGGATACACCGGATACCGCGATCACATCGGCGGATCTGCAGCGGAAAAATCTGTTCCCCGTGGCAATGCTTACCCATCTGATCGACGGTACCAGCATCAACCAGCTCGGCCGTCTCAGCGGTTTTCAGCTGGACAGCATGACGGAATGCGAGGAAGGAAATCTGTACCATACAGGACTCACCCTCGACATTCTCCGAAACAG
>JAGHIA010000158.1 GCA_017887445.1 Fusicatenibacter sp. | reverse complement strand
GCTTGTGGAGCATCCGGCCTATTGTGAAACAATTTGCAATGGCAGGATGCCGCAAAACAACTGACAAAACAGCGACAAACTGTACTGTTAGCTCAAATCCTCCAACAATTTCTCAAGTATATTCTCCTGGTACGCCGCCCGTTTTTCCTGACGGACGTACCGTGCAGTCTCCTGCAGCACCGGATGTTCCACCCGGTCCAGCCGCGCCAGCCGGGCATCCTTCAGGCTTTCCCCGGAAATACCCTGTCTGTAATCTTCCGGGGACATTCTCCAGATCCGCACCCGGCCGTCGAATTGTTTCCACAGCCGGTCCGCAATATCAATTCCTTCCGGATCCATATCACCGCTGTAAAAAATCTCACAGCCGCCCTCCGCCAAGAATCTTAAAAGCTTCAGTCCCGCCGTACGCGGCTGGCCGGAAGTACACAGAAGCGCCGTGTTCCCGAACTCTCCTCTCTGGCGAAGCTGCTCCGTCAGATAACTGAACACCATCTCGTTCTCCACAGCAAACACACGCCTTGCCGGCGCATCCGCTCCCACGATGGTCCTGAGATTTTCCAACGTCACCGCGCAGGACTCTCCCAACTCCCGGAACGCCTCAAACGCCGGATGATTTCCCTTTGCGGTCCTCAGGTGAAGTCCATAAATATGCACCAGGCTGGAGACATAGTCCGGGGCAATACCCGCCAGAAGCAGCAGTTCCTTCCACTGATGCGTGTTCTGCGGAGACTCCTGTCCGAGAAGACAGCAGAGAGCGTTGGTCAGCAGCTGTCCAGCTGTGGTACCACGGTCAAACGCGTGGGGATTTCCGGTAATCTCTGCGGCGAACACCGCCAATACCGTATTCTCTTCTGCCCGGATTTTTCCGCAAAAAAGCTTCTCTGCTTCTTTTTTCCTATCCTCTCCGACGCCCTTTGACCGTTCATTTTCTCCGCGGCTCTCACATTCTTCACTATCCTCAAACAGCTCACATACCGCCTGGATCACCGTTCTGGCAAGCTCCGCTGCCTCCCGGCGGTTTCTGGAAAATTCGCGGGAAAGCAACTGATAACCATAAGATTTTGTTTCTGTCATCCGATGCAGCCAGCAGGCCGCGGCAGACACTATATCAGGAGTTACTACATCAAAGGCTACCTGGCACTCCACTTCGAGTTTTCTCTTTCCTTCCCCTTCGGATTTTCTCGTTCCTTCCGCTTCTGATGTTTTTTCTGTTCTTCGGGAACAAAGCTCCAGAAGCTCGTTGAAAAACTTCTCTTTCTCCTGCTGCATTCGCTGTTTCTGCTCCTGATTGGTGGAAAGTTCTGTCTGAAAATAGTTCTCCAGAAGTTCCCGTATCTCCACCGGGGCAAACCGGGTTTTCTGCAGGCTTTTCTCAAACTGTGCAAAAGGAAACCGGATGCAGCTTCCGTCAAACGATTTTCCCAGCAGACCGCCCAGCAGCCGCCGCTCTTCCAGGGAAGGGTCTGCCAGAGTGATCCAGCCCGCCGGACGGCCGTAGGACTTCCATTTTTTCAGCAGTTCCTCGAAGCAGCGGCGGTATCCTGCCTGGCTTCGAAAGTATTCCGCACACTCCACGTTCCTTCGCCTCCGATCTTCACCATTTCTTCAATCACTGCTCCTCCAGAATCCTCTCATGCCCGTTCCAGGTATACCGGATTACCGTCACGATCTGCGAGTTCATCGGCCGCTGCAGTTCTGCGATCCGCAGGCCGTCCACTGTATCGAAGCATCCCCAGAGCGCCTGGGAATTCATAATATAATCGAAATCCAGCTTATGTACCAGGGCAAACATGCTGCTGATGTTCTTATCGTCCACGCCTGCGAAGGCCTCGTCCAGGGCAATCATCCGCGGGTGGTCGCGCCGCTCCGCCTTTTTGTACTGAGCATTGACCGCCGCAAACAGCGGCACATACATGGCCATGGCCTTTTCGCCTCCGCTGAACCGGTTGAACGCCGCGTTGGTCAGCGGCTTCCGCGGCTCCTCTCCGCGCCGGTAATACATGCGAAACTCAAACCATCCCCGGTAATCCATAGCCTCCCGCACCAGATCCATGTAATTGATGATGCCGCCGTTTTCCTGCAGCAGCAGCTTCTCTGTGCGGATCTTACTGCGGAAGTGAGAGGCTGCCTTTTCGATATCCTCATCCGTCAGCAGCTCCCGGTCACGCAGCAGGATCTGCTCCAGCTCCGTCGCATCCAGCTCCGCGTCGTTCTCTGCCTTTTTCGGCTTCCATTCCAGAGAGAAGGAAAGTCCCATGGACGTATCCATTTCCCGCATTAATTTTGACATATCCTCCACCCATTTCCGGCTCTCGGCAATGCGGTCAGTCAGCTGCTGACTGATGGTCTGAGACAGAATATCCTCAAACAGCTCCCGGTCTTTCTCCTGGATCAGAAGGCGTGTCTCGTCGATGGCATTTCTGAGAATCTGATAAAATTCCTCCAGGTACACTTTCTTTCCGTTCCACACGGAAACCACCAGCACACGCTTTCTCAGCACGCCGGAAACAGTCTCCGGTTCCCCTTGGCTGGCATCCAGAGCTGCCGCGCCGGATACGGGCTCACGGAAACATTCCTCCAGCGCGGTCCCGTAGCTGGCCAGACTTCCGTTGTGTTTCTGGAACACCTGGAACAGAGACTGCAGAAGTTCCGAGGACTCACGGTTCTTATCGCTGTCTCTCAGGAATTTCAGCGCTTTTTCCGCACATTCCTCCAGACTCTGGGACTCTCTGTTCATCAGAAGCTTCAGGGACAGTTCTTCCTCGAAGCAGCGGCGCAGAACCGTCTCCTCCCCGATCAGCTGCACAAGACTTTCCCGAAGCCGCGGTTCTTCCTTCTCCTGCAGTTCCAGATCCTTTTCCTGTTTCGCAATCTCGATCCGCAGCCGCTCGCCTTCCCTACGCAGGGCGGCAAGCTCTTTGTTCAGTTCCTCCAGACGTTTCGCCTGCTCGCGGATTTCCGGCCGGTTCAGGTATTCTTCATATTGACGGATCTGCACCTGACAGGCCGTTCGCTCCACCGTGCAGCGGCGCTTTTCTGTCAGCGCATGATCCTGGCTCTCCTCCTCGCGCTCCATCCGCTCCCGCTGGTCAGTGATACTCTCCCGGTTTCGCTCCATCCGCGCCAGCAATTCCCGGCAAGTCTGCCAGATATTTTCGTATTCCTCCAGCGCGGCGGCGGCTTCCTCATACTCCGCTTCCGTTCTGCCATAAGGAAACGGACGGCACTGGCGGAGCATTTCCTGATAACAGGTGTCTCGGCGGGCCATGGATTCCCGTTCCTTTTTCTCCTGCTCTGCCATGTTCTTTTGGGCAATCTCCAGCTTGACGCCAAGTTCCTGCAGGGACTGCAGCGCGTCGTTCAGCTCGGAGAAATCCGGCAGGCCGCGGTATTCCGCCTCCAGAACCCCGATCTCATCCTCCAAAAGCTCCAGTTCCTTTTCCAGATGCAGAAGGATTGCCTGGACGTTTTTCACCTGCTCCTCCAGGCTGCGGATTTTCTGCTCCTTCCGCCTCTGCCGCGCCAGCTGCCCTACAAACTCCGCCTCGCCTGCTTTCGCTGCCTTTCCCGCGAGAAGACCATGGCAAAAGCTTCCGTCCCTGCCGATCACAGCAGCGCCAAATACCCTTTCCCTATCCGTCACACCAAAAGAGTTTCCCCTGGCCGTTACACTGACACCATCGGAAAACGCAATACTCTTCAGGATGCGCTCCGTCTCCCGGCGGATTCCCTCCGGCAGCTGCTCATTGACCGTCAGACCAGGAAACAAAAGATTGCCTTCCAGCCCGGCGTCCGGATTTGCCAGCAGCAGGCTGTCCAGAAATTCCGGACATTCCTTCCGGATCCGCGGCAGATCTTCTCTCGCCGTCACCAGCGCGTCCAGAAGGCCCATCCGCTGAAGCTGTGCTTCCAGCGCGGCGCAGGCGCTTTCCTCCAGCTGTGGGTCAAACTCTATGGTTTTATAAAACGGAACAGCCTGGATTCCCGCAGCGCAAAGAGCCTCCCTGGTGCGCCTGGCCGGTTCGTCCCGCTCCGGCTCCAACTCCTCCTGCTGGCGAAGCTTCGTCAGTTCCTCCGAAAGTTCCTGAAACTCCGTCTCTTTCTCCTGCCGCTGGTACTGTTTTTCCCTGCGTCTGTCCAGCAATTCCTGTCGCTGCCGCTCATAATCCAGACGGAGAAGCTCCTGAATAGCGCCGGCGTCGGAAACCGTCTGGTATTCCTGCATCTTTTCCTCCGCATCCAGCAGTACCTGACGTTCCGGCTTCCATACGTCCGCCTGCTTGGCCGTCTCGAAAACCTCTTCGATCCAGTCCTCCCGGCACATCTGCGCCCAGTTCCGCGCTGCTTCCTGCATCTCCTCCAGCTCTGCCTTTTCCCGCGCAAGCGTTTCCAAGCGTCTGGCTTCCTCGTCATACTGACGCATGGCTTCCTCGTAAAGGCGGATAACCTTTCTGCACGCGGCCAGCTGCTTTCCGTATTCCGCCAGACTGGCGGCTATCCGCCCGGTCTCCCCAGTCTGCTCCTGCTCCAGCGCCCGCAGCGCCTGGTCGTGGTCCCCGAACAGCAGAATCTCCTGCTGCTCCGCCAGCTCCTCCTTTTGTTCCTGCAGCTGTTCCCGGCAGCCTTCCAGTTCCTCCTCCAGGCTTTTCAGCTTCTGCTCGTGGAGAAAGATCCGGCTGTTGGCATCATCCGCATGGCGCTGCCATTCCTGTTCCCGCTCCTGAAGCTCCGCGGCTTTCTTTCGGGCCTCTTCCAGACGGCGGTCCGCATCTTCCAGATCCGTATCCAGAAGTCCTTCCCGCTCGGCCATCAGAACCTTTTCCCGGCCGCTTTGCTGGGAAAGTTTCTGCTGGTTTTCCTGCATGGCGTCGCTGATTTCCTGTTTTCTCCTGGTCAGCTGCTCCATCTGCGCCCTGGCCGTATGGACTTCCCGGCGCCGTTCCAGATACGCCTGGGCCTTTTTCGCCAGCATGTACTGATTGTACCGTGTGTATTCCGTGCGGATGACCTTCACATCCTCAAAAGCTCTCTCCAACGTTTCCAGACTTTCCTGGATCTCATCCATTTTTTCCATGGCGTCCACCATAACCCGCAGGTCCTCGTCAGTCAGCGTCTGCAGAGAGTCGTTGAGGATCTCATAGACCCTGGAAGGCCGGAATTCCTTGGACAGCTTCGGCGCGCGCACCTTCACCAGCAGACGGATAAACTGCTCGTACTGCTCCAGCTTCCGGAAGCCAAAGATATGCTGATTGACCAGCTTTTTGTATTCCCCGGGACTATCGGTACACGGGTTTTCCTCCCCAAGGACCTGCCGCAGATCTCTCCGGTCATAAGGGATCTTCACGCTTCCGGTCTCCTTATACAACTGCAGGTCATAACCGATCCTGCGCCCGTCCAGAAGAAGAAATCCCCAGAAATCCATCGGTCTTCCCCGCTTGGCCCGCTGTCCGATGCCGATGGTGCGGTAGGCTTCCTCGTCCTCCCGCTTAAATTCCAGATACAGATATCCGGTGGCCTCGTCCCGTCCTTCCTCGCCGAGAAAATAATACTCCATTCTCCGGTCGCTGGAACCAAAAGGATCCAGCCGGTTAGGCGTCCGGTCCCCGTCCAGGATAAACGGAATAAAGCTCTGCGTCGTGATTGATTTTCCGGAACCGTTCTGCCCGCGCAGCAAAAGCCTGCCGTTTTCGAACCAGAACTCCTCCTCGTCGTAGAGCCAGAAATTCACAAACCCGATACGATTCATCTTCCAGCGGCTGTTCATTGTTTTTCTCCTCCTGCAAAATCCGCGGGATAATACCCGCCAAGTTTTCCGGCCGCCGGCAGCACGATTGCCTGGCCGTCCTCCTCCCGCAGCATCATCCACTGTTTCATATACTGCAGCATCCGCTCCACCAGCCGTTCCTCATCCATCTCCCGGAACTCCTTGCTCCAGGCGCTGTTCCATGTGTCACGCAGCTCCAGGATCCGCCGTTTTAGTTCCCCGCGCTCCATGCGCAGGCACTCGTCCGGACCTTTTTCCAGTTCTCCCGCCGCAACCAGCTCCTGCAATCTGGAGCAGAGCAGCAGCACCGCCTCCGGCAGCATCGCGTCCCTGGGATGCACTTCCCCGAATACTTCCCTGTCCTCCAGCATCCAGAACGCGGCGTTCTTGTGAATATCCAGCCTTCCGCCCAGATGCCCGCCTAAATTTTTCGCCACCCACTGCCGTTGGTTCTTCAGATAATAAGCGTCCGCGTCGTCGGGGTTTTCCCAGTAAAGGGCCGGGCAGGCCGCCAGCTGCCGGTATACCCGGTTGATCCGCCTAACGCCTCGGTCCTCGGAAAACTCCTCAAAGGCGGCCTTCTCAAAATCCTGCCAGGACTGGCACTGGGAAATATCTCTTCCGAAGCTGACGGCAAAATAGCGGGAATAGCCGGTGTTCTCATAGAGCACCTCCCTGCCCCGCTCCTGGCCGAAGGCCTCGCTGGTCCCCTCATGTACCCGGAGAATCTGCAGCCCCTCCAGATACTGCAGCACCCGCACCAGAGATTTTCTCTGGGTAAACGATGTCCAGTCAATCTGGATGGATTCCTTCAGGATCGTCTCCACATAATCGATCAGCTCCGACAAAAGAAAGCGCTCCTGTTCCTCCCGGTCCTCCAGAAACATCAGCACCGCGCACAGGATCGCGTAGTCCCGGATCTCCGAAAACTCCCGAATCCCCATAAAGCTTTCCGCGTGGGCAGGGATCTTTTCCAGTTTGATCAGATTTTCCGTATGGATCAGCTTCCAGCCCAGCTGTTCCCGGACAAATTTCTGAAAAGCCGGAACCTCCCGCTTCACCCGGTAATATTTCTCCCGGTCGCCGTCTCTGGTGACCCAGAATTCTTCCAAAAGTGTTCTCAGTTCATTCATCGTTCCTGAAACTCCATTACATAAGCAGGCATCGTCAGCTCCCCGTCCTCACAGTGGAGCACACAGGTTCCTTTCCGGCGATGCAAACGGTATTCCTGCCCGTACTCGGTACGTCCTTTCTGCTGCGAATTCATATTGGCCTGGGCAATCCACTGCAGAAACACGCTTCTCGTGCTCTCCGTAATCACATCGGTGATCTGCGTAAAATCAATCTTTCCGTCCCGGATATAGCGCAGCACGATCTCCCGCTGTCTGGCGGCCTGGCGCAGATACTGCTCCCGCTGGATCATCTTCTCCATGGTTTTGTCTGCGAATCCCGTCCGGTCCTTCCGCTCCCGATAGGCCCGGGTGTGGGGTTTCAGAAGAAACTCCGCCGGCGGCTCCTGATAGACGCTTTCATTAATCGCGTCCGCCTCCCTTGGACCGTTGGTTTTCAGATGCTGCACCTGCTGAATCCCGAACACATGGGCCGAAAGCCTATGAGCCTCCTCCAGGCTTTCACAGCTGAGGAACAGCTCCAGAAATTTCCGGTAATCTTCCTTCCGGCTGATGCCCCAGTTCTGCATCTGCACGATCAGCGCCGCGTTCTGGATAATGCTGCGGATCACCTCGTTGGTGATGCGCAGCACCCTTTTGGCCTCACATTCCTTATGCTCCGAATCAAGAAACCAGTTTTTCAGGGAAATCCACTTTCCCGTCACATTCTCCCGGATGCTCGGCTCCGCGTCGCCCCGGAACTCCAGAACCGCATGGGGAATCTCCAGCTCGCTTTGCACCACCCGTTCCAGCACCACGGTTTCCATCAGCTCCCGGGATTTTTTCAGAAGACGCTCGATCCTCCGGGAATGATGCTGCAGCTCCTGGACAAACTCGTTCAGATAACGGATAAACTTGTCTTTGTGCAGCACAAATTCCACCGACTTCATCAGACGGTCCGCCTTTCCGGAATAAAAATCCCTCAGATAATCCTGATAATTCTGGTTCAGGCGCTTGAAGTCCTCCTGCAGCAGGCTCCACCACTCGTTCACTTCTTTCAGAGGCGCGTCCGCCATGGACTCCGTCTCCTCCAGACTTTTCTCCAGGCGCACAAAAAAATTGGTGGAGAGGCTGCCGGACTCCAGAAAAACTGTCTCCAGCCGCAGCGTTAAACGCTCGATCTCCACCGCATATTCGGACATAGTATAACGATATTGTTTGTTTTTGTAATCGGCGATGGTATACACCCGGCCCGGATCCTGAATCGGCGTAAGGTTTTTCCATCGCACCAGCGCGGCCAGATCCAGCTCCAGCTGCTGCATCGTATAGCCGGCAAACTCCTCCTCGTCTTTCAGAAGTTCATAGATATCCTCCCGGTAAAGCTGAAAACGCATTTTTTCGTATTCCCGGTAGAAGCACCGCATGATTTTTCGATAGACCGCGGCGTTGGGAACCGAAAGGTAGGAGGTCTCGTCGATCGCGTCCAGTCTCTGCATTTGTTACCTCTTTTCTTATTGACTTTCTCTTTTGGAATCGCCTGTCGCTGTTCACAGCCGTTCACAGTAACTTCGCGGCTCCGATGGAAATTCGCTTCGCGAATAGGAGCCGCTCACAACGGAAGCCTATTCTTACGCCGCAAACAACAAGCGTGCGCGGCTGTTGTGAATCGTATCAGTAATTCATCACCCATTTCACAGTTTCCTGGAATTCTTCACTGAACTCTGAAAGATCCTCCAGGGTGATGACCCCTTCATGCAGCAATTCAAAAACTTGACGCGACATATTTGACCGGCTCATGCCATCGCCGATCACCCCTGTCATTGTCTTGTCCCGCCGGATTCTCTTCTCCAGCTCCCAGAAAATAGCTGATGGACTTTTCTTCTGGGCAAGGATTCCCTGATACTCTCTGTTTAATTGCGCCATATAGTTTTCCTGCCATATGGGAAGGTTCTTTCGAAACAATTTCCAGTCCGTTTCAAGCGGGCACAATGCATTATAACTCATAAGATGACCTCCTGTTGTAACTCTTCATTTTGCTCTATGGATCCGTCTTTTACGGATCTGTCTATCACAAAATAAGCGGCAACCATAACTATAGAGGCAGCCAGACCGATATAAAAACCTGGGTACGTCCATCGAATACTATTTTTAATACTCATACGTCCGGTAATTGTCTGGATATGCCAGGTGAAAAATTGATAAATTTCTGAAATGACGATGCCTATCGCTCCAGAGGCGCTGATGGCTTTATTGACAGCCGCGTGTTTGAAGGGCATCCATACACCTATGGCAAATAATAAGACAGACAGTATGCCGATGGGGTGGAACAGATTGATCAGGCCTGGGATTTCTTGAACGCCCTTGCAGCCTCCATATTGACTTAACAGCATCGGAGATAAGCTAACGATAAAAGTTATAGATAGGATGAGTTTCTTCTTCATATCAATACCCTGTTTTATAAACGGCAATATATATGCTTTGACAGTTTGTTTCAGAAATTGATCTTATTTATTGTTCCTGACAGATAAGCAAGTGACTTTTTCTGCTGTCTGTATCATACCATAGGAATTTATGTTTTACAAGTAAGAAACGGTATTTTACAGCTCGGAGGTAACATTATCCTCAAAGATTTTTCATATGATCACTGAACCGAATCTGAGCGAAGTCTTCATGCATTATTATAAAAACAAAAAGAATCCACATCCCACGATAGAAAGAAGGACGCCACATGGCTGAAATATATCACGCCCTTCGGTTACGCAGAGGCGACGGACATCATCACCAATGCCACAGTTGATCCGGTACTTATGGGCATCGGGTGCGCGGTGACTGTACTCCAGCTGCGATCTTTCAATCATGCCATACAAGATTTTCGCCCGGTCAGCAAGATCATTCGCCTGATATATGGCGATTTCAAACTCAAAAGCTGGCTCCATTCCAGCGGTCTTACTCAGATATTCCGTACTTTTCAAGTAATTCTTTTGCTTTCTCGATCCCTGTGTCTGTTAGATATACTGATTTGCTTCTTGATGGATGCTTTCCCTGTCTAATAAAGTCCTCATCATCCAATTCATTGAGCACATCAAAATCATAACCTTTCCAAGCGTTAAAGATTTCTTTTCCATTTACCGACGTAAGATCTCTGTCTTTAAATCTCGAAAGATATAACAACATCATTGTAAGTTCTTTTCTGATTTGTTCTAAAGATTTCTTATCCATTTCAAATTCCTCCTCTGAACTTTATATCCCGGCTTTTTCTTCATTTGCTTGTCCTCATTACGGAAAAATCCTCCGCCTTGCGGCGAAGGACTATACTTTCAACCTGACCACTTATATACCACATATCAGGCAGTGGCAAACTTTCTTCATACCTACATTCTAACAAGCACCAAAAGGAAAGTCAATATGGCTTTCCTTTAAAATTCGGGTCTTCTACAGTTAACTTCAGACAGTACCACGCACACATGGTCCGGATACAACCTTCCCGTGAAAAACCATTGCCGGTATCTGTGATGGTAATTTGGCAACATCGATTGTCCTATACTGATTCATCCTCAGCACTTCCCAGTCTGTTATACCACACTTTATATGTCTGGCGTTAAAGTGTAGGGTTGACAGTGTACGGGATTTTTATGAAAAAGGCAAGCCTTATCTGCTCTCCTGCTGAGCGCAGGGCCCCTCCTGTTCAAACCGTCTGAAAAAGCCCATTGAACAGAATCCGATCACACACACGATCACCCCACTTGGAATCAGTACCCAGTAGACACTGTCTGCGAAGCGGTCGAACAAGGCTCCGTAAATGATCTGTCCCACTGGCTGCGCGCACATAGAGAGTGTGAAGACATAGGACATCACCTTCCCCATCAAATGTTCCGGCGTCCGTTCCTGTATGATAGAAATGGCATAGGTGGAAAACAGGCTGCACCCAAGCTGGCAGACACTGAACATCCCCAGCAGGGTCAGATAACGAGCAGCAGCTTCTGCCGGCACAAGGAAAGCGATCCCGCACGGAATCAGACATATTCCAAAGGATACCAACACAATGACAAGATGATGCGCCCGCAGCCTTTTCGCCAATCCCATGACAAACAGGCTGCCTAAAATGGATGCAACACCCAGGACGCTTTCCGCAATGCCATAGTGGGCAGCGGAGAGGCCAAGCACGGTGCGGACTAAATAAGGAAGCCCCACCACAGCAGTTCCCGCCACAAACAGGCTGACGGCTGCCGCCAAAAGAAGAAGCTCCATAATCCCCGGCTGCTCCCGGAGCAAAAAACGCATGCTGACAGTAAAATCTTCTTTGATGACCGCGCCAATCCCCATTCTTCCTTCCGGCTTTTTGTAATCCAGCCGGATAAAGCATTCCAGAAAAGCAGTGATAAAGAAACATGCCACCGCGGCATAAAATGCAGGCCGGATTCCGAATGCGGTATAAAAAATGCTGCCCAAAAACGGAGTGATCAGGGATGCGATCGAGGCGACCTGGCTGATGACAGCATTTCCTTTTATAATGTTCTCCCCGGAAAGCATCTGAGGAACACATGCCTGCACGGTGGGCGATTCAAACGCACCCAATACTGACAAGATAATAAGCAGCACGCCGACAATGAAAATATCATGCCCGAATGCCATGGCAAAACCGGCAGTCAGTACACACAGCCCGGAAAAAGCATCCAGCGCAACCATGATATTGCGGCGGTTTGCCCGGTCTGCAAGGATGCCTCCAAAGGGGGATAGCAAAATCGTAGGAAGCATGGACAGCGCCAGCAGTCCCGCAAAAACAGATGCAGACCCGGTCTGTTCCAGCACATACATGGACAAGGCAAATTTCAGCGTGTAATTGCCAATCAGGGAACTGACCTGCCCTAAAATCAGAAACGTAAAATTCCGGGTAAAAAGCTTCTGGTTCATTTTCTCCTCCATGTTGGTCAAATTGTTTTCTTTCATTGTGTCCTCCTTTTCATACAATACGCCGGTATGTAAATAAGAAAAATAAAGTGGCATCAAAAAGATACCGAACGAACGAATGTATATTACTAAAGGAAAAGACCCCGATGCAAGTATGCAAATCAACATAGCATGATGCAAGCATCTGGGTCTTCGACCCTTGCGGCAGCTCTATTTTTCAGCTGGCATTTTTTCAAAAAATTTATCCACCAGAACATAGAGCGCAGCATCCATAAGGGGAACTCCCATCTTCTCCAGCATATCACCAAGAAAGTGAAACTTTTTCTTTAATCCCTCCTTGTCAGACGGAAACACGGAAGGCAGCATCCACAAACTGGTAAGCAGGGGGATGAGTTCCGCAATCTCTTCGGCATACTCCGTGTGCAGAGAACCGTCCCTGTTGCCCTCTTCCAGCAGTTCTTGATAATAGGGGGTGAGAATACGCCGGTTGGATTCAATCATCTCCGCCAGAAGCCGGGGATTTCTCGTAAGGGGAATGGATTGGATCGTCATACTGTTCAGGTCTTCATCCGACTGGTACACCCTGACTGCCTCGCGCAGTTTCTGCAGCCCGTTCAGATCCGAGCGCTTCCGCACTTTCTCAAAGGGATTATTTGCAAAAAACATCCGGTCTCCCACCGCGTCCATAATTTCCTCTTTTGATTTGAAATGATGATAGACAGCGCCTTTGGATAATCCGTCCAGATGATCTACAATGTCCTGAATGGTGGTGTTGTCATATCCCTTTTCTAAAAATAGCCGCTGCGCCACATCAAGAATTTTTTCCACGGTTACTTCCGGGTATTTGTTTCGTGCCACAGGATCTCCTCCTTTATAACATACATTCGGTATGTATGCATTATAATATGCGGTACGAAACTTGTCAAGATACATTTGTTTGGTATGTTATGCCTGCAATGAAGTAAGTCCGCCACAAACACCCGCAATCCAACGGTTATCTCTTGACCTGTAAAGTTTATCTGCCATGAAATCTTTCCTCCTTTCCGCTGCGCCGGTGGCATACTAAAATGAACACAGCAAGACAACCGCACAGCAATAAAACGAAGATACTTCCAATCAGACTAGCAGTTGTTGTTTCGTAATAGCCAGCTACGCCCAATAATGCGGTAATAGGATAAAATGTTTTCGTCAGGCTGGACATACTCATAAACAGCCCGGCAAAAGCGTAAATTTCCGCCAGCAGCAAAGCCAGCCAATAGCTCTTTTTTGCATAGGATACTAAGGCGATAATCGGTGATACCGCCAAAAAAACGCCAATGCCCTCTAACAGATAACTCTTAAAAAAGGACAATACCATACCAACAGACAATTCAGAACCATGTAACATCAGCTCTGTGGTAAGAGTAATGGCAAAAAGCAGCAGGTAAATCAAAACACTGAGAATAAATGTTACAATCATTTTTGCTGCGGTTAATACTGTTTCATTGACAGGAATTAACAGCAACGATTTTAATGTGTCGTCTTGTTCTTCCCGGCAGATCATATAACTTCCCAGCATTGCTATGATGGCGGGAAGAACAAACATGGTAGCCCACGGCTGCACCATCGTCATGTACCAGCCTGCATCACTCAAATAAAAACCATCAACCGTTGTTTCCCGTCCTGCCACTAACACAATGAAAGCAATCAAAACTGTTGCAAAAATGGTAATTAAGATAATACTGGAACGGCGAAGTTTCTTCCACTCCGCCCAAAGCATTTTTCGCATCGG
>JAGHIA010000157.1 GCA_017887445.1 Fusicatenibacter sp. | reverse complement strand
TCCTCGATGCCAAAGGGCGAGAAACCGATGGTATGGTAAACAGCGAAGGCCGGAAACACATTGGAGGCGCTCACCGCATCCCTGCGGGCCTCCGGAATCAGAAGCGGCGCGCCGCCGGCGGTGTACTCCCTGCACACTCCGTCAAAATCCGACAGATAAATGTCGGGGGCAAAAAGGTCGATACTCTTTGCCGCAGTCTTCCACACCGGAAGGTTCCGCGCGATCGGTCCGCCGCTGGGATAAGTGCCCGGGCGGTCGGGGAACTGGTTCAGCCATGCGTTGACGTACATGGGCAGCGGATACTCCGCTTTTCCCGCGGCTGCAATCTCCTCCACCGCGCAGGCATAATGCCAGGCCATAAACTGCTCCGGCGCATCCTCCCCGAACCGCTCCGTCCAGGAAACCTCGCCTCTCGCCAGCTGCTCCGGCACTGCCGCAGTAAATGAACGCTGTTCCAGCTGCTCCGGAATTGCCGCGGCAAATGAACGCTGTTCCAGCTGCTCCGGAACCGCCGCGGCAAATGCCTGCTGCGCCAGCTCCGAATAATCCCTGTCCGCGCCTAGAAATCCAATCTCATTTTCCACCTGTACCATCAGTACCGTATGGTGTTCCCCGTCCTTCTCCCTTAAGAATCTCATAAATTCCCGGAACGCTTTTTTGTCCGCCCGGACGGCCTCCCGGCACAGCGGCGTCACGGTGTCCGAGGGGATCCCGCCGGGATAACAGGCACGGGCAAACCGCTTTGTATCCCGTTTTACCCAGTCCGGCACATATGTGCTCTCTCCGTTTTTCCACAGACCGAACCACAGAAACACAAGACGCATCTTTTCTTCCCGCGCCTGCCAGAGGATCCCTTCCGGCAGAGTGAAATCAAAGCGTCCCTCCTCCGGCTCCACCGTCTCCCAGGTGACCGGGACGATCAGCGTATTCAGGTGAAGTCCCCGGATACCCGGCCAGACTTTTTCTCTCATATACTCCAGGCTGGACGAGCTGGAATTATGTATTTCCCCCGCCAACATCAGATACGGCGCGCCGTCAGCATATAAGACCGGCAGTCCCCGTTCATCTCTTCCAAGATAAGGCAGATTTTCCATTTCGCACCTCCGTGTGTTTCGTTTTCTATTCTAAGCGGTCAAAAATATTTCGGAACAGTCCCGCGGTCCAGTAAGCCTGCAGGGCGAAGCCAATCATCAGCCACAGAAAAAAGAGACGCTGGAAAATTTCAGGCCACAGCAGACAGAGGATCCACGGAAGGCCGTTTGTGACGGTCACCACCACTGTGTTTACGGGATAACGGACAGCCAGAAGATACGAATTTTTTATCGTACGCTTTACGGTATTATCAAAACGGGCAAACACCGGAAACACATAAGTAAATACCGCAAAATGGACCAGCAGCGCTATGTACAGCACATAGATCAGCGCATTTCCCATCCCCAGATCCATATGGTTGAACAGATACAGGTTCAGCAAAATGACCGCGCCGGAGCCAAGCCAGATCATCGTAATTCCCACAGATTGTCCGAAATGACTGGAAAACGCATGAAAAAAGTCCCGGAAAATACCGCTCTCCTCGTCCCTGGCCATGCGAAGGACCACATAGTGCATTGCCGATACGGATGCTCCGATGGTGATAACAGGAATGCAGCACAAAATCATCAGTATATTTAACACGGCCAAATTTGAAATCCGTATAAGCCACCTGGCCAGCGGCCCGTCATACCGTAAGAAATCCGCCATAAAACGACCTTCCTTTCCTTTTGTCTTTCCTTTACCCTTTTACTCCGCCCATCTGCACGCCTGCCACAAAGTATTTCTGCGCGAAAGGATACGCGCACAGCAGCGGCAGAGTACCTACAACCGTCACACAGTATTTCACCAGATTGGCCGTATAGTCCGCGGCCTGCTCCGCATCCAGACTGCTGGCCATTTTCGCCGTATCGTTATTGATCAGCACCTCTCTCATATACAGGGCCAGCGGCCACAGGTCCCGGCTTTTGGGCAGATAGATGCTGGCGTTAAACCAGGAGTTCCACTGCATGATCACATTGAACATCACGATTACGGCCACATTTGCCTGCAGCATCGGCAGCAGGATCCTTACCATGATTGTCAGAGGGCCTGCGCCGTCCAGCTTGGCCGATTCCTCATAGGAAGGAGACAGCTGGTCAAACGCGGATTTCATCATCATAATGTAAAAGGCGTTCATACACCCGGGCAGGATCACCGCCCATCTGGTGTTCAGGATCCCCAGGCCTTTGATCACCATATAAGAAGGGATCATTCCGCCGCCGAACATCATGGTGATCAGCAGGAAGATTGCCAGCAGACCCTTTAATTTCAGTTCCCTGCGGCTCAGCAAGAAGCCGCCGATCACAGAACCTGCGATCATGATCACCGTCGTGATAAGAACATACAGAATGGTATTGATATATCCGGTAATGATACTTGGATTCGCAAGCACCATCCGGTATCCGTCCATCGTAATATCCCCCAGCGGCCGGAACAGAATGCCGGACGCAGACATCAGCATCCGCGGATCGCTTACAGACGCCATAAGCACATGCCACAGCGGCAGAACGCAGGCAATTCCAAACAAAATCATAAAACCATAATTCAGAATATTGAATATCACCCGTCCAGGAGTCAGTTTTTCTACCATTTCTCAATCTCCTTTCCCCATTAAAACAGCGCCTGCTCTGAATATTTTTTGCTCAAAGCGTTTGCCGCCAGCAGTAATATCAGATTCACGACCGAATTGAACAGGCCCACCGCCGTGGAATACCCGTATTGTCCGCCGTTGATACCAGTCCGGTACACATAGGTGGAAATAACGTCCGCCGTGGAATAAATACTGGTATTGTACAGGTTCAGGATCTTATCGAATCCCACGGTCATCAACGTGCCGCATTTCAGGATCAGCATGGTGACCACCATCGGCTTGATTCCTGGCAGCGTAATATGCCACACCCGCTTCAGCCGCCCGGCGCCGTCGATAGCCGCCGCTTCATGCAGTTCGCCGGAAACATTGGTGATGGCAGCAATAAATACAATGGAGCTGTATCCCAGGTTCTGCCACTGGTCAGAGATCAGATTGATGGCCCAGAAATAGTCCGGGTTCTGAAGAAGATTCTGGCGCTCCACGATTCCAAGGCGTACCAGAAGGTTGGTGACGATTCCCTGGGAGGAACAGAAATCGATGATCAGTCCGCACATAACGATGACGGAAACAAAATACGGCATGTAGCTGATGGTCTGAACCGTTTTCTTGAACCATTTCAGCCGGATTTCATTGATCAGCAGCGCAAAGCCTACCGACAGTGGAAATCCCACAAACAGGCCGAGTCCGCTGATCACAAACGTATTTCGGATAACTGTAAAGAAATTGGGCGACTTGAAGAAATCAATAAAATTCCCAAATCCCACCCAGGCGCTTCCCAGGATTCCTCTGGTCGGTTTAAAATCCTGAAACGCCATAACCAGGCCGAACATTGGCCCGTAATTAAAAATTGCGAAAAAGAGAACGACCGGCACTGCCAGCAGATACAGTTTGTAATTTCGCCGGATATCCATTCCCCAGGTGCTGCGGTCCGAACGACCGGATGGTTTCGCTGCTTTCATACATTTTCTCCTCTATAGCATCATCAGAGCAGACGCTGCAGTCTGCTCTGATGGTTCTGCCTGCAACCATATCTTCAGGAAAAACAAAGCGGGGCGCGCGGATTGCAGGAATCATTTCCCAATATACTTTAACGCTCCTGATACCGCTCGTAAGCAGACTGCTCTGCTTCCAACAGTTCCTGCAGTCCCAGAGCGTTCAACTGCTCCACATATGCGCTCCAGGTTTCTTCCGTCAGCTCCTCGGTGCCGATGATAAACTTGGGAATCATGGTATTTACATAATCGTTGATACCGGTATAATATTTCTGATATACGGCGTTTTCTTCCGCGTTCAGTGTAACGCCGGATGGAAGTACCCGGTCTGTGGGATATTTGGTCCACTGACCGGAAGCCGCGTCCTCCGCGTCGTCATGGTAATCCCTTACCTCATTTGCAGGGTCCTCTTTGGGAGCGCTCGTACCTCCGGCAATTCTCTGTCCATTCAGCGCCATGCCGTAATCCGGCCAATCGGCTTCCAATGTTTTGGGATTCACACAGTAATTTCCATTCTCATCCACATACCATGCGCCATCCTCAAGTCCTACCTTCTGGTAAATCTCATCGTCGGCCGCCAGCTCTGCGGTCAGACCTCTCTGACAGATATTATCTCCTTCCTCTGTATACAGATAGTCGAACAGGGTCAGGATACGCACCAGTTTTTCCTCATCGCAGGTACTGGAGATACAGCGCGCGTCGGTTGCAGGGGCAATGGTCACCCGGCTGCCCGCCATCTCCTCAGTCACGCCATGCTCCGTATCCAGAGGAGCCGGTACCGCGCGCACGTCCATATTCAGTCCGGCATCCGGAACGCTCATATAATCGGATACCTGCTGCAGAATACCAAACCAGACGCCTGCCGCTCCCCCGTAAGTGAGAGAAGTGTTTGGCATATAGAACAGGTCGTTGGTACGGCTGGCAAAATCCTGATAAACATATCCCGCATCATACCATTCTTTCATCTTGGACACATAGTTGTAAAACTGCTCCGTGGAAGGACCGTATTCCACCGTCTCTCCATCCATTCCCAGTCCGAAGATTCCGGTGGCGCCCCATCCTGCCTGAAGCTCTCCGGTGGCGGTATAACCGATGGCCGGAATGATCAGACATGCCGTATCCTGCAGGCCAGACGCCTCAAAATACTCTTTCATCAGCGGCAGCATGTAATCCCAGTCCTCCACGGTGGTGGGTTCCTCGTTTCCGCTGGGGAACTGCACATTTCCGCCGGTCATCGTCTCAAGGATGTCTCTGCGGTACACAAATCCGCCCCAGTGATTTCGCGTAACGTCGTCCAGCGTATACAGGGTAAACATATGCCCCTCGTCGTCATATGCCATTCTCCGCAGTTCCTCGTTGGACTGCAGCAGCGCGTAATAATTGGGCATATACTCCTCCAGATACGGAGCCAGATCCAGGATAACGCCTTCCTCATACAGCGTACCCAGCGATTCCGTATAATAGGTCATATTCATCACGTCTGTGTAATCCTGGGTACCGAGCATCAGATTAAAGTTATCCGCTTCACTGCCGATGGCCGGAGTCTGAAACTCCATGGTCACGTTGAATTTGTCGTTCAGATACTGTACCACCGGGTTGTCGTTGAGGCTGGTATAAAGATTTTTGTAATCATCCGCGTAGATCCAGTAGGTAAACGTAATATGCTCCTCCGGGTTGTCCTCCGGAAGGGAGCCGTCCGCCGCCGGACTCTCTTTTTCCGTACCTCCGCAGCCTGCCAGCAAACCAATGGACATCGTGCCGCACAACAATAACGCCAATAGTTTCTTCATAACTTTCCCTCCTGTGTTTTGTTTTTGTTTTTTGATGAGGCAATCGTAGCACAGAGAAGAAATCCTTTATTGCATTTTTTTGATATATATTACATAATATTGTTTTATGGTTATTTTCATTGTTTTTTACAATTTTATAATTCGATTTTTGGTTGTTTTTACTATTTTTCTGCGGCTGTTTTCGCATATGTTTACGTCTTTCTATTTTTCACCGCCGTATGATATACTGTTCTGTATAACAATAAAGGGAAAGAAACACGCGATTTCGCAAAGGAGTTCTTATGATTGATTATATTGATTTGTGTAAAAAGTATCATGCGGCAACCAAAATCCCCATCCATCTGCTATACGACGGCCGGGAGGCATATTCAGCCATAGGAACGCTACTGCACAGAATCTCCACGGTTCAATATGCTACATTCACTGATATCACCAAGCCCGGTATCTTTTTTTACCGACCCGATGTTATGTACGGATGTGTCCATGTCAATGACACCGACTATACCATTGTACTCGGCCCCGTTTTTGAGATTCCGCCGAACCAGTCGCTGGTCAATTCCTATATGCTGGAAGCGGCGATCCCCAACAACCTGAAGGAGCAGGTGACAGAATTTCTCTACTCCAGCTCCGTTACCGGCCGTATGCAGCTTGCAAAACACCTGTCCTTCCTCCATTCCGTGCTGAACCATGAGCACGCAGAGCTTCAGGAGATTTTATGGATAAACCCAAAGGATTCCCTCCAACGGGAGACCCAAAACGTAGAACACTTTCTGGAACGCCAGGAAAACGAGGATCTGCCCGCCAGCTATTACATGGAGCTCGGCCTTTATGAACAGATCCGCTCCGGAAACGTAACCCAGCTGATCGAGTACCTGAAATCCACGCCTTTGAATTTGAACGAAAAAAAGCTGGCCAAGTCTCCCCTGCGCCAGGCCAAAAACTTATTCATCAACATTATCACAAGCGCCGGAATGCTCGGCGCCATACCAGGGGGCGTGGCTGTCCAGAAAATCTATCATCTCATAGAAATGTACATTCAGGAGTGTGAACAGCTCCAGAGTCTGGAAGCCATCGACGCACTGCAATACCAAATGCTGCTGGACTTCTGCGAAAAAGTCAGCCAGACACAGATTCCGGAAGGAATCTCCTCCGACGTTTACGTCTGCATGAACTACATACGAAGCCACACCAACGAACACATTTCCCTGGAAGACGTAGCCGCCCAGATAGGAAAAAGCGTCTCCTACATGACAAAAAAATTCAAACAGGACCTGGGCGTCAACCCAGGCGCATACATGAACCGCTGCAAACTGGAGGAATCCAAAAGCCTCCTCACCTTCACAGAAAAAAGCCTGGCTGAAATCAGCAGCCACCTCTGCTATTCCAGCCAGTCCCACTTTCAAAACGCGTTCAAAAAACAATACGGCCTGACGCCCATGCAGTACAGGACTAAAACCCGCAAGACATAATTCAAAACAAAAACAATCCCCCAAAAGAGCTGAAACACCCAATGGCTCTCCTCCTTCCTCTCCACCACCCACCGCGCCCACTTCCGGCCGCCCACACCCAGAAACTGTCCGCGGGAAAGCGTCCCCGGGCGGCAGCCGCGGGAGTGCGCCGGACATCTGCGGGGAAGGGAGAAACTCTTAACGCGCAGAGACGCCGCAGGACGGGGCAGACTCAGGACTTCACGTCCTGAGTCTGAGGAGCGCCTGAGCCGGGAAGGCATCAAGCCTTCCTGGCGAATCGCTCCGGTCCCCGTCCTGCGGCGTCTCTGCACGTTTAGAGTTTCCCCTTCCCCG